>DASPOR010000099.1 GCA_035625915.1 Alphaproteobacteria bacterium
GTTGGCAAGCCCTGTGAGTTGAACGGAACGTCGAACGGGCCCGTTCCCGTATTGCTCTTGTATCGGAAATTGGCGACAAAAACCGGCCAGTCTTCGAGCCCGTCGTTGATTTGATAGTGAAGCGCCGCCTCGACGTCGCCAATGCCATTGCCACTTGTGCTCGTTTGGTTCGTAAAGGGGTTCGATTCTGCCTTGGACGTGTCGGTCTCGGTATTCCACCGGGCCACGTAAGGGACTTTCACCTCGGCTTCGAGCCGATTGGTAATGCCGTACCGCCCGGTCAAAGCGGGCATCACCGTATCGTTTCGGATGTCGCTTTCACTGATGGCACCGATCAGGATGCCGTTAACAATGGAAATGCCACGGAAAGTGAGCTGATTGGTCGAGACTCGATCGTATTCGACCGATGGCTCGATCGAGAGGTGGTTGTCGGGCGTCAGCACGCCGCCGATTTCGGGAAGCGACGGCACCTGGGGCCGGCGCTCCTCCTCCGACGGGGCTGCGGGCGCTTGTCCGACCGGGCCCTGGCCTGGAATCGCCTCCCCGCCGGGTTGCGTCGAGGGCGGGGCTGTCGGGACCGGCTGCGCTTGTCCAACCTGCGGGGCGACAGGTTGGGCAGCACTACCCGGAGCGCTCGGCGGCGCATCGCTGCTCGCCGCCGGCGTGAAAGTCGGGGTCTGGGGCTGGCCCACCGTCTGCTCGAGCTTGTTGAGGCGCGCATTCTGGCGCTTCAAGAGATCCTGAAGCTGCTGAACGACCTGGTTCTGTTGATCTAGCAGCTCCTGCTGTTCGCGGATCTTCTGTTCATAATATTGTGAAGTTGGCGAGGCGGGTTGCGGGATGTCAACAGCGTTGGGATCCGACGTATTGTCCGCAGCGCCCAAGGAGGAGGGTATCGCTAGGGTGAAACCAACCGCAGTCGCCACCCCCATGACGAATTTGCTATGGCCAGACAATTTAGCCCCCTCTTGCCCAGCTGCGCGCTTAAAAGCGCAATCCCTTATATCGAGACTGCAGATTCGGTCAGAATCTGTCAAGGAATATTAGGGCCGCGCCATATTTGTTGCGCCTTAGATTTCCGCAAGGGCTAAGCTTACGGTTTAATTAGCATTCTTGCGTTTTTTCCGTTGGGTCACCGTTCTTAATTGGGTGCCGTTTTGCGTGTTTTTCTACGATGAATATGGCGCACTTGTATATATCACAAAGTGGTAGATATACCACAAAAGCGGTAGATCGCTTGCAATGCCTTTGTTGCTATCAGAAAGCGTATAATTATAAACAAGTTCGACTATCCTTTTGATAAATGTGAGCGTGCTGACCCTTTCCAGCCAAATCTACAGCCGGACGTTGCAACTCGATGGCTTGTTTCCAAGGCGAGCCCGCGCCGATTTACCTCGATCGTACCGCTAGACCTGTCTGCATCATGGATCTTTTGGACGCACTACGCCTATACACAAGAGGTAACCCATTATTACCTATCTTTCCGTGAATTTCGCCCAAATTGACCCACAAGTGTTCCATTCGGGATAACCTAGATGCGCACTCGCAATCGAATCTTACGCGGCTCAGACTTCAACATCTCGAACATGATTCGTGGATGAAACGAATCTGTAAACGTTGTGGTGCGGGCGAGCGATGGACAGGGACGGCGCCGATATGGCCTCTGATTATGCTACGACGATCCCAATTCGGGCAGCCGAGCGGCTCGACGCCGCAACCGTTGCGCGCATCGGGTCCGCGCGGCTCATGGCGCTCCTCATCGAATCGGCCCAGCGCGATCCGGTTCTGCGCCGGCGGTTGTATGAGATACTCAATCTCAACGAGGAGTCCGCACGCCAGCTTTTCGTTTCCCAGATTCGGGATGCGGAAGCCGCCAAGCCAAACAACTTAGCACAGCAAGCAAACTCCTACGAGGCGAATGCGCCCACTCCGGAAGGATGCGACGTCTCGTCGGGCTATATGGTCGGCGCAAGCCCCGCGATGCGCCGTCTATTCGAGTCGATCCGACGTTACGCCGGATCGAGTGCGCCGGTGCTGCTCACGGGCGAAAGCGGCACGGGCAAGGAGCTCGCGGCACGCGCTATCCACGAACGATCCACCTGGAGTAAAGGGCCGTTCGTCGCGATCAACTGCGGCGCATTGCCGCAAACACTGATCGCGTCCGAACTCTTTGGCTACGAGAAGGGCGCCTTCACGGGCGCTGCCGGCCGCAAGTTCGGACGGATCGAAATGGCTGAAGGTGGAACCGTCTTCCTCGACGAAATCGGCGACCTGCCGCTTGAGACGCAAGTGATGCTGTTGCGCTTCCTTCAGGAGAAGACGATCGAGCGCGTCGGAGGCAACAGGCCCATCCTCGTCAACACGCGCGTCATTGCAGCGACCCATGTAAATTTGCGCGACGCTGTCCTCAAGGGACGATTCCGGGAGGATCTCTTCTATCGATTAAATGTGCTCACGGCGGAGATGCCCCGGCTTAAGGATCGCGGCGACGACATCCTACTGCTCGCGCATTTTTTTCTGCATCAGTTCTCAAAGGAGATCGGTCGCCAAGCGCCCGAATTGTTACCGGATGCGGCGGCGGCGATCAACTCCCATCCTTGGCCGGGGAACGTGCGAGAGCTCATTGCCTGCATGCGCCGGGCGGTCGTGATGTCCGACGGTCAAGCGATCCGGGCCGAAGATCTCGGACTTTCGAACGCGCCCGACCTCGTCGCAGCACCGGATCAAGCGCTTGGCAAGGTCCGCGCAGAGGCGGAAGCGAGCCTGGTAAAAAACACGCTTGAGCGCAATCGCTACAACGTGAAGAAATCCGCGAGCGAGCTCGGCGTATCGCGTGTCACCCTTTACCGCCTCATTCAAAAGCACGACATCAAGATCGACCGGAGCTCCAGGGGGAATTGGTAGCGCAAGCACACAGTGACTCTGTCAGCGACCGGCAACACGTTCGTTCCCGAAGTGAAACATCGTTAACCATGAAATCGAGCGTACGCAGTGGCCGACGGCCTCAGCGCGAGAGATCGTCGCATTGCAAGTAACGCTGCAACAGGCCCTTTGGGCGGTCCGCCGCTTCGCCGATGGCCGCGATCGCAATATTTCGCTATCCGCCGGTCTTGACATGGAATTTGCAAATCTCACGGTCGTGGCTGCGCGCGGCCCGATATTGGTGAGAAATCTACACCTCGTTTACGCTGAAACAGGGATTGTCATGGAGCAGACATTCACGACGAAAAATGAATCGAATGAACCCGCGTCAGGTTTGCGCGCACGGCTAATGCCGGAGGACATCGATTTCATTGGAACAGTTTCGCAACTCATGATTTCGGCGAACCTCTGGCGCTCCGTGGAGCGTCGCCAAGACGTCGACTCGGATTTTTTCGAAGTACACGTCCATGAATACAGGCACTCGGCCTTTAGCATCGGTGTGCTTCCGACTCGTCGTTACTTCGTCATGGACCACAGGAATAGCTCGGTTCGGATCGGCGCCTCTCTAGCCGAAGTTCTCGATAGCGCCGGCATATTCTCGGCTGCGCGCTCCGTGACCTAGCGTTCAGTTTCTGCCGGACAAATCCCTTTTGCGACGGGATGCGGGCCAGAGCAGGGATCGGGCGGGATCCTAAGGTCATGAATACGCGTGCCCGCCAGCCACACACATACCGGTCGGTCGCCGGGTTTGGTACAGCAGCCGATTTCGAATGGGCCCTGCACCAGCTTACAAGGTCGGCCACCTCGGCGCCGGCGACATAGCGCGCCAGGAAGATCCCGTCTCAGGTCGGGCCGGCAGAGGCATCATCGCTGGGCGCCAAATGCCCGCCCGCCGCGTCTTTGGCTGCTTTTGCGCGGGTCGGACGCCTATTCCCGCCAAGAGCCTTGCTCTCCCAAAGGGCTCCCTCTCTGACATTTTAGGGCACCCTTTTTGGTATTCTTTAGACATACAAGAGCAGGAGAATGTGCTAAAAAGGCGTATTGATCGGCATGCCGATTAGTGTTGTCGAACCTTTGCGGGGGAGTGAGAGAGGAACCAACCGTCGACATCGTTGGGAGCAATATCAGAACAAAACTGGGGAAACGATTGTCGCAATCCATCCCAAGGACCCTGTTCCGTCACGACGGTAATGCGTGCGCATGCACGCCTCAGCAGCTTCCCTTGAAAGCTTAGCCGCGCGTCTGCAGGATCTGCGAGGTTAAGCGCGAGGAGGTCGTTGAATGAATGAAAGGCGCAACGGTTACGAAGACCGTGGCGAAGCATTGGTGACTTTGGAACAGGATACGATCTCGACCCTAGTCGTCAGCGAGCATACCCTGCTGCGCGAGGGTATGAAGTCCTTCTTGGCAGGGTCGCGCTACAAAGTCTGCTATGAAGTCAGCGATATCGCTGATGCCCTGACCCTCGCTGCGCCGGGTAACGTTCCGCAGCTCATAATCATTGGCGCCAATCTCAACGGCAGCATGGTCGAACCGTTGAAGCTATTGCGGGCCGCCTTTCCCGACGGCCGGATCGTGTTCTACGCCCAGTCCGAAGGTATGGCCACAGCCGACCTGATTGCGACCTTCCAGGCGGGCATCGACGGTTGTCTCACGTCGAATGCCTCATCCCACATTCTGCGCCAATCCCTCGAGCTCGTCATGATGGGCGAGCGCATCTTTCCCTTCGCATTGCTCAAGGGTAGCATTCCACAACACCCCGAGACCTGGGAGGCGGCGGTGCCCGCACAGGGAAACGGGATCTCGGAGCGTGAGCGCCAGGTCCTGCGATTCCTGCGCGACGGCCACTCAAACAAGTTGATCGCGCGGGAGTTGAAAATTTCGGAAGCGACCGTCAAGGTGCACGTCAAAATGCTGCTCAAGAAAATCGGCGCCGCCAATCGCACGCAAGCGGCGATCTGGGCGATGAACCATCTTCAATCCGAAGAATCGGCCTGAATCGGCGGCATCCAGCTCCAATCGATCGCACCCGGCTACTCCTTGAACGCCGAGTCCGTGGCCTCGAATATTCGATCGGTCAAGTACGACATGATGGTGCGTCGACCGACTTTGAGGTCGACATCGACGAGCATACCGGGTGCAATTGAAACTCTCCGTGCGCTGTCGGATAGTTCAGTCGCATCCGTGCGCACGGTCACGAGGAAAAATGACCCGCTGGCACCGTCCTCCTTGGACGCATCCGGTGCAATGTGTTCCACCTTGCCGCGAAGGGTACCGAACTTGACGAAATCGAAGGCTCGAACTTTGATGGTCGCAGGCTGGTCGATTCGGACATTGCCGATGTCACGGTTCTCGACTCGGGCCTCGACCACGAGTGAATCGCCGCGCGGTACGATTTCCATGATCGACTGATTGGCAGCGATGGACTGACCGACGTTCTTGACCGCGAGGTTCTGAACCACTCCGCTCACGGGCGACACGATCTTCAGGTGCCCAGCACGACTTTCGGATTGCCGGAGCTGCGAGACGATCTGGTCGCGTTGGCCACGCGACGCAGCAAGCTTGGATAGCACATCCGCGTCCCGCTCACGATCGATCCGCTGTCTGCGCTCGAGTGCCTCGGAATGCGCGGAAATTGCGGACGCTTTCGCGTCTTCCGCCTGCGCAAGTTCGCCCTCGGCGGTGACCAGGTCTCGCTTGAGCGAGAGATAGCGGACGCGCGGGAAATATCCTTTTTCGGCCAGCTTCCCGACGGCCGCCTCCTGCTCGCGAAGGATCGCAACGGAGGCTTTGAGCTGAGCAACACGGTCGGAGAGCGTAGCCATTTCGGAATTGCGCTGTGACACCGCGCTGTCGGCCTCCGCCCTTTGCGTTGCAAGGGCATCCAAGCGCGCGGAGAACAAGCGCGTTTCGGCCTCCACTAGGTCGGGACGCATGCTTGCGATTTCATCCGGGAAGGTGAGCGGTGCGTGCGTGCCCTCAGCCTCGAGCCGCGCGATCTCCGCCGAGAGCCGCTCAAATTCCGATTTACGCTGAATGACGTCCTGTTCGAGTGCGGCACCGTCAAATGCGAGCAGAACTTGTCCGGCTTCGACGGTATCGCCTTCGTGGACATAGAGCTCCACGACCCGGCCGCCGTCGGGATGATTGATCATTTTGGTTTTGCCAGCCGGCCGCACCGTGCCGAGTGCGGACACCACCTGGTCAACCCGCGCGAGCGATGCCCACGCGATTAGACCGGCGAACATCACACAAATCCCAACCAAAAGAATACGGGTGAGCGGACCGTGCCGGCTGTCCGCCAGGTTTTGCAGCGACAGATCGGCGTCAAGGCGATGGTTCCACTCGTCCGCGACCGTCAGAGATCGACTTGTCATATTCGAAATGTCCCGTTGACCAGCGATGGTCTGGATTGTTCGAGCGTCGTCATCCGTTTGCGCGAACCAGCGCCGTTTGCCGGCCGACCCGTTCGACGTTCGCGATCCGGCCGTCGGCCATGTAGACGATGAGGTCGGCGCACATGAGCGGTATCGGACGATGAGAAACGACGACGATCACCCGGCCGGCCGCTCGTTGGCGGATATTGGACATAAGCCGCATCTCGGTATCGCGGTCGAGCGCGCTGGTCGCCTCATCCAGAATCAGGACCCTTGGATCGCGAAGCACGGCGCGCGCAATACAAATCTGTTGGCGCTGACCGGCCGAAAGCTCCAAGCCGTTCTCGGTAAGCAACGTTTCGTAGCCGAGCGGGAGGTCCTGGATGAACTCATGCGCGAGCGCAAATCGCGCCGCCGCGACGATGTGCTCAAAAGGAGCGTCCGGCACGGCTAAGCCGATATTTTCCCTGATCGTACCGGCGAATAACTCTATTTCCTGGGGGACGAAGCCAATCCCTCCGCGCCAAGCCGACCCGGAGAAGTGGCTTAAGTCGGTGCCATTGACGAGGACGCGCCCTGCGTTCGGCCGCAAGAGCCCACAAACCAATTTCACGAGGGTGCTTTTTCCGCATCCTGGCCGCCCCGTGACTCCGACGATCTGACCAGCAGCGATTTCGAGCGAGACCTCGTCGAGCGCCTTGGCGACACCGTCGCCGTAGCCGAATGTGGCCGCCTCAAATTTCACCGATTCGAGAACCGGGGGCATTTGCAAGCGCCCGGCTACGGCCCTATCGCCTGTGGAGACAATGCCGTCGAGTTGGGAGAATGCGGTACGCACGTCGTGGAATTGCTGTATCGCCGACACGCATTGACGGAGCGGGGCGAGTGCCCGCGCCGCGAGCAGGCTCGCCGCAATCAATGCGCCAAAACTGAGCTCGCCCGACATAACGAGTCGCGCACCCAGGAAGATAATCGCAAGATGCGCAACTTGCTGTATTGCGACGGATGCAACGTTTATGGCGTTTGCAGACCGCGCCGCCTTGAGGCTTGTAACCGCACCGGCCGCAAGTTTATTGGCAAGTCTCCGCTCGATTTCCGGCTCGAGTGCCAGACCCTTAATCGTCGTCGCGCGCGCCACCGCCTCGGAAAGCAGAGTGGAGCGAGCAGCGCTGACCCCAAACTTTTGTTCATTCAGCCGCTTCTGCGCGCGATAGAAAAAAATCGAAAATATCACCGGTACCGGCATCGCCAGGATTGTCACTGTCGCGAGTGTCGTGCTTATGAAGAAGAGAGCAGTCACGAAGACGAATATGAACGCCGCGTCTACGAGGACGAGCGGCATCTGGCTCGTAAAGAATTGCTGGATGACGTCGAGTTGGCCGAATTTTTCGCGAATTAAACCAGTCGAGGTCGTTCGAAGTTCATTGAAGGAGGTGTTGAGAATGCGATGTGCGACCTCTTTGCTCAACAACGCGTCGAGTTTCGTGCCGGCATGGCTCGCCACGTAACTGCGCAGTCCGCGCAAAAGCGCCTCGAGCGAATACACGAGAACCATGCCCAGAACGAGAATGTCGAGCGTGTCGAGAGCATTGTGCGCGATGACCTTGTTGTAGACGGTCATCATAAAAAGCGGGGGCGTGAGCGCGAAGAGATTGAGAAAGAGCGACGCGGAGACAAGTTGCCAAAGTGCGTGCCGCGTAGCGCCACGAACGAGATTGGCCCAGTTGAACGGCTCGGTGGCCTTGACAGAAAGGATCTGGTCGCCGATGGCCTTGACCTCGGCGATAGACAGCACGCGCGTGGACTTGGACGACGGATCGAGGATGCGCAGCCCATTTTCCTGTCGCGACAGGATCAGCACGGCATCGGATGTGCCGGAATGCAGTACGATCATCGGCAGGGAGTTCGACCGCAACGTCTTCGCTGTCAGACGCTGGGCTATCAGTGTCAAGCCAAGACGGTGCGCCGCCGTGGTAAATTCGTCGAAATTGAGCGATTCGTCACGAGATCCAGCAAGTGCCATGAGCTCCGACGCACTGACCGGTTTATCGAATTGCCGTGCCAATTGCATCAAGAAATAAAAGAGCTCCTTATTCCGCACCTGGCCAACTCGCCTTGGTTGTTTTGAGTCACCAAGCTCCTTTCGCTCCTCGGATCGCCCGGCATGCACCCCAACTGGGCGGAGCTCGATCGTTTGGGACGTAACTGGCCTTCCCCAAGGAAATTCGCCGCTATACGACATGGTGTGCCGTCTCGTTCAACCGGAATGGCCAAAGCCGACGTGCGTCCAATCGGCAAGGGTCGATGCTGTTGTGCTGTGTTCGCCCCCACTCGACCCACCTTGCCAAGAGAATGCATCGGCTAGCGCGTGGTTAACGGAGCTCTCGATTGCGCTCGAGGCATGGTTCGATCCCGCGATCGTCGGCATAGCGAATTGAGCACCGGCACCAGCGGCCGCCTGCGTGGGAAATGCGTCCACAGAATGCAAGGTATCCACCATGTTTGGAACGGGAAGCGACGATTCGTGGAATGGGATGACTTGCCCATTGTTCGCGAGCGGAAGGGAGGTTGCGCCGGTACCGGCGCCCGACGCGCCGCTCTCGATCTCATGGAGGAAACTTGTTACGGCGCCAAACTCGGAGGCGGTTTGAGAGGGGGCGCCATAAGCTGGTGCAGTGCCTACCGTCTGGCCCGGCGATCCCACGCCCGTCCCGACTTCACTGAACGACAGGAACGACCCGATATGCGTTTCTGCCGCCGACAGCAGATTCATCGCCGGTGCCGAATTAAAGGACGGGAACGCAACCGCTGCACCGATTTCCTTGACGGCGGTGGCAAGCCCGTCCAGCCCGAGCGGCGCTGCATTCGCCGGCGCCAGTCCGTCCGACGGGGCGGCATCGTGCGGACCGCTGTCCCCAGTTGCGGACTGCAAGCCGGGCAGGCTTGCGCCATTCGCCCATCCCATGCCATCGAAGCCGGCCAAGACGATCTGTTGCGCGCCATGAGCAGCGTCACTTGCGCCAAGCAGGGATGACGTGCCGGTTTGGCCGTGCTGTTGCGAATCAACCGCACCCTTCGTAAGCCCGTCGGCTAAGTCGTATCCACCACTGCCGCTAGTCGAAAAAGAGGTCGTCGGCGAAGAAGTCGCGGCACCGGGAGTAAGAAAGGACGAGACGGTCTCCGCACCGACACCGAGGCTGGAACTCACACCCTTCTCCACGCCGAGCCACGCATCGCCGAATGCGGTTGTGCTTGGAGCGTCAGTGTCCGTACCTTTTTCGCTCGATGTTATATCAAATCCGTTCACACTACCGGGATTGCGATCCTCGGAAGAAATCAAAAGGCTGCCCGACTGATCATTCCAGCCGGCCATCGGATCCGCCACGTGGCCGCCATGATCGCCGGTATCGTTGTTGTGGAGCGGGCCGGATACACCATCCTGAATGGCGGGATGTGTAATCCCATGTACGAGGTCCGTCGTTTGCGCAGTACGTTGGGAAACGGCATGATTGAGTGCTGAACCGGGGGCACGACCCGAGCCGGAGGTCTCGGCGTTAACACCGAAATTCGTTAGATCGTCGTAAGACGTGGCGGTCGCTCCGGCAGCGGCAGCATCGGCACCTGCTTCCGACTGATTCCCGATTGCCTCATCGCCGTGGGCCGCGCTTCCGGAATGCCATTGCGAATTTTCACCGCCACTTGTCGGTATGGTGGCGCTCGACGCGGCGAGCGCACTGCCGGCACCGACGAGTAACGCGGCAACGGCGGATGCCGACATGAGCGTGGAACCGGAAATGCCATTTGTATCCGTCGGGTGTGGGGACCTCGGCTCCGCGGCATTGCCCTGATCGCTGGAACCCAGAACGCCCGTGGCTGTCGCCGCCAACAGGAGACCCAGGACGCCCATGCGCCCGAGTGGTCCAGCCGACGCCGCGACCGATGCGAGCTTGATCGCCGCGAGGGGGCGGCGCGCCAATGCCAAGGACAACAAACGCGGCGCGAGTGCCGGATCCTGGCGCACGTAAGCCGCAAGAATTTCCTCGAGCTTTTCTGGATGACTCGCGAGGTCGTGTCTAAACCTCACCAACACCGCCTCGTCATTCCACGGTCCGGCAAATGGATTAACGAACATATCTTCGCTTTCCAAACGAAACGTCCTGCACTCACCACCGCCGGCGCGGCCAGAGATTAACGCCATGACCTTACCGGCCGTACTCGGCATCGCCGCGTTCGACTCCTGCCCAGCGCGGCCCGATTTGTCCTTCGACGCCGGCTGCTCGCGGAACCCTCGGATTGGATTTGCGTCCGATCCGTGATGCCCTTCGATCGACAGGCCGGCGACACGATTCGCCAAGAGGAAACCCCTCGGTAAGGTTACTTTCCTCTTAAGAGTCCGCCATTTCGGTTAAAAGTTGGTTAAGCGCGGGGGCGCTTGCTGTCTATGAAAACTAATAGCAATTTCATGATCTTACACAGACATGGCTTTTTGAGGCGCGCCGTAATACTTCGCAATTAACAAATCATAAGCATGGCATGGGGTGGTCGCGCAGCGCTTGTGACGGGCGGAGAAAATACCAAGCACGAACGTTCCCGATGACGCCGCGCCGCCTCCAGGCCAAACGCCAGATTAACTACGGCACAGGCTTCTCAATTATCCCCGTCTTGCCGATTGTGCGGGCGGGAGAGCAAGATTTTCGATTGCATCCCGTGCCGCCCGCCGCAATTTCGCGGAGGAGTCCGATCGTGCGAATGCCATGAGGACCTGGAGCACGGTTCGTTGGGTTTCAAGGCTAAGCTCGCCATTCCGCAGGAGCCAGCACGCCCCCCAGTAGAGCGCTACCCTCTCGTCAAGTGGAACATGTGTACGCTTGCCGTCCATAGCCTTGCCCCGGGTCTCCCTCGTTTGCGCGAACACGCCCGAGGGGTTGTTGCTTTAACCCCGAAAGTGCTCATCGTGTAAAATTGAGCAAATACCGTGCCGACGAAGCTGGCATATTCGGCTGAACCGCATCTGCCTTGATAACTTGTGTAAGCGCACGTGATCGTCGATTTCGAACGTGTCGCGTGTTTCAAACTTGAAACGAGATGATCAGCCACGCATCGGAATCCGAGTCGGAGCTTTAAGGCTTTCTTAACCATTTCTTTCGGCTGGTCACGTACTCGCCCCAATTTTGTCCTCACACGAATTTTGCCGACGATGTAAGTTGCCGATTGCGCGTGCCCAGGGCGGGGCTCCGCGTTTACTTGTGGAGAGCCGCCGTGCCTTTAAGGGGAAACGAACAAACTCCGATGCGTGCGTCCAGTAACAGTCGGGCCAATGACATCATCACATCTTGGTCCGCCTTCCGGAGCGAAGTCGAACGCAGCATTGGGCTGCTTCAGCATATTCGGCTCCAGGTTTCGCTCTTTGCGGTGCGCCTGGGAGGCGGATGCGATGCGGCTACGGTAGCTGCGGTCGCCGGCACTCTCGCGCGTTTGGGCTCCGTCGGCTGGCTCGCGGACGGGAGAATAGGACTCCTTTACATGGGACCACGTGCGACGGGCCAAGCGAGCGACGTGGGACTTATGCAGCACGTGCGCACGATGATCGAACGCCGGCTCGCCGAACGGGGGTTTTCCGTACCCGGCGATTGGCTGGAGCTTTCCGCGACACATGCATGGACCGACGAGATCAGTGGCGTCGACGAACTCTCTGGACCGCTTTTCGAGCGACGTGAATGGCGCGGCAGCGCATTGATGGCGCCATTTGCTCGGTTCGCCCATTAGCATCGCGCTTACTGGGGTTCCCGACTAATCTCCCTCCTTCGATTTGCCGCTGCGGTTCGCGCAGTGATGCGATTTAACCAATCGCGTTTTCGAGAATCGCCCGATTGCGCGCCGAGTGCATGTCATCCTGTTTCAGCGCCGATACGCCGAACCACTTGGGATGACACTTCCGGCGTTTGCACAATTGCTTTGGTGCGGCACCTCAAGAGATTAGGCAGCTAATGCTGCTGGCACGCACATTGCTGAATTGTTGTGGTGCGTGACGGCAGCGCAGGATTGCGGCAGGTTCACCGGCCAACGCTGGTACAGCCAGGCAACGGTCCTAACCGATAGCAGCTCACGGCCCCTGTGCGAAGCTCCCGATCCTGCGCAGCCGCCGCACAGGCTGAAGACCCGAGCGGCGAGACGATGGCCGTCCAGCATATCGCAACTTCAAAGACGTGCGACGGGCTCGAGATGGTGATACGCGCGCGACACTGGCCCATGCGCTTGCTGCTTCTGATTTGGCGCATGCCGCGGGCGCGGATGTGTGGAGTGTGCGTGCTGCTCGTGCCGTGCGCGTTCCTCATGCGCGACGTTATCGAACACGGCGAGCAGAGCGGCCTCGCAACGTCCGTCAAGCCCATTTTGATAGGCGTGGCGGTCAAGGTTCTTTTGTGGTTCGAGCTTGGCGAGCCGAACTTGGTCGCACTTACCTTCACAGCGACCGCCCTTGCGAGCGGAGTGTTGGCATTCGTAGCACTATCGATTAGTCACAGAATCGGATCGCGCCGAGCATCGTACTGGAGCGTTCCCATCCCGATCGCCTTGTTGGCCGTCACAATTTTGTTGGTATCGCTGCGAACCCTGATGGCCTTCGTGGCAGATGCGGCGGGTCTACTTTGCCCCCCACCCTGGAATTGCGGCGACGTCGACGGCGTCTTTGGAAGATACGACGATTTCGCATTCTTCACGACAGGGCTCGCCGTCGCAGCGGTGTGCGTCTCGTTTGCAAGAAGGCGAATCGTGCGCCGCGATTTCGATTCGGGTTCTCGGAGCGGGGCGTCAGTCACCTAACGCGGCATCCACTCTCCGAGATTAGCGCGTCACACTCTACAAATATGTCTACCCCGAAAGGGTAGCAGCGCATGAATGCCCGTGTGCACCGTCGCGGCGAACCTTCCGACCGCTCAAAGGTGTCCATCGGGGATGTAGTCGCGCATTAGTGGTACCACTCCATTCCCATGCCGCCTGCGCGAGAAATCCGGCAACATTCCCCGACTGAACGAAACGAAAGATCGAGGAGCATCGAAATGCCAAAGGGGGGCAATCGTCGAAGTGAGGACAATCGCCGGGTCGATCGGCATGTGGGGTCGCGCCTTCGCACACGTCGTACGATGTTGGGGATGAGCCAGTCGACTCTCGCGGAGGCAGTAGGGCTGACGTTCCAGCAGGTCCAGAAATACGAGCGCGGCACCAACCGAATCAGTGCAAGCAAGCTTTATCAGTTCGGGCAGATCGTCGGTGTGCCCGTCGCATTCTTCTTTGAGGGGCTGGGTGCCAAGCAGTCGGCGGAACGCGAACTGGGCGTCGAGAAGAAGGACCCGATGTTCAAGCGCGAGACGTTGGAACTTGTTCGCGCGGTCTCGCGCATTCGCGATTCGGCGGCGCGCAAAGCGCTCGCGAATCTCATCTTCGCGACCGCGCGCGGCAAATAGGCGAACGAGGTATAGGCCGCCGAGGCACGCGCGAGACGATTTGCGACATCACGCGCGGCGCATCCGATCTACCGATCGAGGTGCGGATGTTTCATGTCGCCTTGCGGACCAAATCACGCAGCTGCTGCCGGCGCTGTCGAAAACTCCTTCGCCGGAGCCGCACCTCAAGCCGACCCTCGCATTCTTGTCTCGTACTTCAAGCCATGATTGATCGCCCAAATTGCAGCTTGAGTTCGATTTCCGGCCCCTATTTTTCGCAACAGGATTTTGAGGTGACCCTTTACGGTTCCTTCCGCCACGTTGAGTGCCCGCGCGATTTCCTTGTTGGGAAATCCGCCCGCGAGAAATCGAAGAACCTCAACGTCTCGTTGTGAAAGCTCTTCGGGCCGCGGGTTCTCGATTGCCGTGAGGTTGTCACCGCTCGTCAGCCATTCGATCGCGCATTCAGCCGGAAATACCTTTTCACCGAGCATTACGAGCTGGAGGGATTGGTCCAATACCGCAGCCGATGCATCTGGAAGTACGTATCCATCCAATCCTGTCTCGAACGATCGCATAAGCCGGGACGGACAGATGTCGGCATCGGCGTAGGCGACGATCTTTGCTCTCGGGCAGGCCGAGCGTAGCATGACGATCGCGCTCGACTCGTCGGTGATCGCGCCAAGCCGCAGCAAAATAAGATCCGGCGCGGCATTGGTGCCGATCTTTTCGGCGAAGCTTTCGACGTCGGGCGCTTCCGCAACCATTTCGTAGCCGAGCTTGCCGAGGATTAGCTTGATGCCCTCGCGAAAAAGCTGATTGGTGTCGATAAGCACGGTCCGGACCGCGGCCGGCAGTGCAACCACTAGCGCCTTAACACCCCCATCGGGATCGGCTTCATTCCTCATACCATCGTCCCCCTACCTGGCGGGATTCATGGCGTCGCGCTCGCAAATTGCATAGCACCATCGGTGGCAAATTGCGAAATCGGCCGCCGATCCATGCCAGGCTGACCCATAATCCACAGTCTAAGGAGGCTACCGGCAAAAGACATGCCATCATAAAATGCGGGAATTGCAATACAGACCAACCACCCTTGCATAGCTGACCAATGTGTATCGACTCTGTGACGCCTGTCACTGACCCATGCTCGAGCCTAGGCCAATGTAAGTGCAAATAATCACATTCGCCGGGTGGAGCTCTGATGACCAAGCGCGTCCCCGATATTCGGCCTTCGGCTGGACCGTACGACGATATCTGCTATCTCTTTGAAAGGATGGCGAATCTGTTGGGTACATCAGAAGGGCTAGGCAAACGGAAACAAAGCCGGGGGGCGGCGAAGGAGCTTTCCCCAGAAAGGGGCGAAGGGCCGGTCTCGAGGGATCGGCCGTCCCAGGACAAATGAAAGGTAGAACGTTCTCGTTCGTTAATCTTGCCGCAATATTTCGAGGTTTAGAGATAATGCTGGCCAGCCCAGGCCGCCCCTAAGCTGCCGCTCCCATCGGCAACCAAAGGGGAAAGCCCCGCCGGATCCTTCTTCCCGGCGGGGCTTGCTTTTCCCCCGTACCCTCCACGATCCGCAACGCGCAGATCTAGTTTGAAAGCGCGCTTCAATCAGCACCTTCGACGATCGATTCGCGAGGGCGCCCATCATTTCGGTGATATCCACGTCGCCGATATCGATTCTTAAGCTCGACGCGACCGAGGCGCGCTTTCGGCACATGCGATCCATCGCAGACCGTAGCGTTTATGTGCACCGCATTGCCATCGAATGGATGCTGAAAAAAATCGCGCGTCAGTCGACATTTACGAAAGCCATTTGCCAGATAAAATGAAATTTTGCCCCAAAAAAATCGCTCGCTTTCGCCGGGCGCAAAGAGCCACATATCCTACACCTATGCGTGATATTCTTTGGGGCGATTCGAGCGATATACGGAGCAAAGGCTGGGAAGCTTTTCCCGAAAACTCGCGTTGAAAAGCACCTGAGCGGGAACAGCGAGAGTAAGTATTTGTACGTCCTTTGCTGAAATTTGTTAACGCACGATGCGCCGTTCCTGGGTGAGTCCGTAGCACCCGTCGCCAAGCGAGGCGGTTGATGCTGTGTGACGGTCGTATGTGCAAATGCACAAGCGGTGCATCGTTTGTGGTCGTGGCACGAACAAAAATCGCGTCAGGAGATAGCAATGGACGAGCAGACTACGCATAGCGCCCGCGCGGCCACTCCGGTCTCAATCGAGAACTCCCTAGAGCCCAGTATCTTGCTGGTTGACGGCTACGATCTATTCCGCGAAGGAATGAAACTTCTACTCCGCGAACTCGGATATGAGCTCGTCATCGAGGCCGACGGAATCGCGTCGGCGCTCGGTTGTGTCGACTCAATGACGGTACCGGATCTCATTCTGTTCGGCATTCACCCAGGCAATAGCGCCAATCTGGCTGACCTTGCCTCGCTACGGCGAACGTTCTCACGCAGCCGCCTCGTCTGCTACAGCGATCCGAAAATCGACCCCGTGAGCGTGCTCGAGTCCCTGAAGATCGGGATAGACGGATATGTGTTAACCGATATAAAGCCAAGAGTACTCAAGCAATCGCTTGATCTGATATTGCTCGGTGCTCCGATCTATCCGGCAGCCGTCGCTGTCGCGTGCCTCGACCAAAAGTTGCGCGCACCCCGTTCCCCCGAGCCAGCGCCGCAGGCGCCACTTTCGTTGCGGGAAAAGCAAATTCTCCTTTGCTTGATCAACGGATGTTCGAACAAGATGATCTCACGTGAGCTTCAAATATCGGAAGCGACGGTAAAGGTCCATGTGAAACTTCTCCTTAAGAAGCTTAACGTCACCAACCGAACGCAAGCGGCAATATGGGCCGTTCACAATGGCATCGCGTCGAGTGAGACTGTCTCGAGCCGGCCGCCGGCGGGCGGCGTGGGCTCAGCCTCGACCGCGCTGGGAGCAGCACCGGCGAGCCGAAATTTGGTCAAGCTGAACCTGGATGATCAGCGCAAGGCGACCGGATCTCCGCTCCCCAACGTGGCCTGAGGTTCAGAAAATCGCGCTATGCGATCCGCTCGAGCGCTGCAACGTCGCGAATGAGAATAGCACCCTTTTCGAGTTCGATGATCCCGCTTCGATTGAGCGCCTGGAGGTGTTTGTTGATGCTCTCTCGGGTGCCCCCGACAATTGTGCCCAACTCTCGTTGAGACAATCCGAGATCGACGTGAAGGCCGCCCTCGGAGTCCGGGGGGGCATTTTGCGCAAGCCGCAGCAATACCTTTGCGAGGCGAGATTGCAAATGGCGGAAGGAGATGTCCTCGAGTTGCTCGCTCGTCCGTCGTAGCCGCTCGCATAGAATGCCCAGCAAATGCAGGCATACGTCCGCGTGCCGCTCGAGGAATGGCAGAAAGTCCCGACGGTGGAGGACGAGCAGGTCGCACTCCGTCATCGCGACCGCATCGGCCGTGCGGTCTTTGCCGTCGATCAGTGCTATCTCGCCAAATATCTCTCCCTCGCTGATGATGTTGAGCACGATTTCCCGGCCCTCGGACGAAAGCGAGCTGATCTTCACCCGCCCACGCATGACAGCCATCATCCGATCGCCCGGTGAACCTTTGGCGAAAATCTCCTCCCGGGCCGCGAAGTGCTGAACGTGCGTATAAGTGAGCAGGTTGTCGAGCTCCTCGGCCTTCAAGCGGCCGAATAGGAAATGTCGCTCGAGGAGTTTGCGTTTTTCGGCATGACTCGGCGTCTGAATCGCCATCGGCTCTACCGTTCGGGGCAGTTCTGCGATCGTATTCATACGCTGAATCTCCGGTCTTAAACAGAGCCAACAAACCGCGTTTGCAGCCAAATGGCGTATGTCCTCACACGATCCCGTCGCCCGCAAAAGGGCAATCGGCTCGGTACGGTTGCAAATGCGCGTTCACAAAACGAGTCGCACGAGCCACCCCATGTGTCGCGTCCAGCGGACTCGCGCATTCGGTGAGATGGCCTCGACCGACGTCGCGCGCTCCTGTGCCGGGCATCCGGAAACGAGGGCTTCCAAGCGTGCGACCTTCGACGGGCGATCCGGCGACTCCAGTGCCAATTCAGATCGCGCGAAGTAGGCCCGTTCGCCAGCGTGCCGCGCCTCTCGTTCCTCGATCCAGTTGAGCAAGCTGCAATTTCCGCCGTCCATCGCGGTCCCTTTCGGTTGCTGTGCCCCCCTGACCCAAACCGCCGCCCTAAGGCAGCTGGAAGACGATCGGGGGCGCGTACTAGGTAGGCCAGTTGGGCGGCAAGACCCTATGAACCGTTTCACAGGTTGCAGGAATTTTGAGGGCTGCCCCAAAATGCCGGAAACTGTAGCGCTGGCGTTGGTGCGAATGATGGAGTGCACCGCTATCCCTAATTCGCCCCTCCGTGCGCCCACGATGGGGCATAACCTTCCCCCGGGGCGCGGATCGCAATCGCGCCATACAGGGTCCTATAGGCTGTCTGGCTGCCCCCCAGCACCCAACCCCTGGATCCGTTGGTGGGCTTTTTTGTGTGGATCCGAAAGGAAAGTTCTCGATAGCCTGGGAAGCCACACCACATTGAGCGGCAGATTCGGAAATCCTTTGGGATTACCCCTTCCGTCAATACAGATGTGACCTGATTTTACGCGCGCAACGTGCTCGAATGCATGTTGGACGCAATGCGACACTGGCCGCTCGACACGCCGGGGAAGTCGCCAAGCTTGAGGACGTGGAGGAGGGGCAATGGACGCAATCGAATTGGGGCAGCGCTTCGTCAAGGTGAGCGGCCCGCCGCTCGTCTGGGAAGCATCTGAACTCGTGAATGACCGAGAGGGTATTCGGCACTTCCGCCTGCGCAACACGAGCGAGCCCACGACAAGTATCCTGATTTCCGAACGGGCACTGCTCAATCCAAGATACTTCCGGACTGCGGATGTGCAGGCGATAAGACGGTCATTCTTGTCGAAGTTCGACGCGCTTCGAACTGGCAAGCCGTAAGCCCTCTGACCCCCTGATCTCGCCCCGCGGATGCTGGCCGGGGTGATTGCTGGCGCCCGAAGCGGCCGGTATCCTGGCCTTTCTCCGAACCGGCGGGGCTTCGATCCATGTCGAATGGGGGAAGATGGCCATGAACGCTCCTCGCACGGCGCGCGGGCGATTGCGCAAGCTTGTGCCCATATGGCTTGTCCTCGGCCTGCTGTTGGGATTGCCGATCGCCGTGTGGCTCGATCTGCGCGATCTTTCCGAGGCATCGCTGCAGCGCCAAGCCCGCGACTTGAATTCGATCATCACGAGTGTGCGAAGTTACTACGCGAACAACGTTGTCAGCCGGGTTCTCACAGCACCCGGCGGCGTTCGGGTCGTGCACAACTATGAGGCTATTCCGGGCGCCATCCCCATTCCTGCAACGCTATCGCTCGAACTCGGCGATGTGGTCAAGGCGCAGCAATCGAATGTAACGTACAGATTCATATCCGACTATCCTTTCGAAGGCCGAGCGCCGCATGAGATGGACGCGTTCGAGCGCGATGCGCTTGCCACCCTTCGCGCTGATTCGGAACAGTTGCTGTACGATGTATCGGCCTCGGGATTGAGCGACCGCGTCCGGGTCGTCGCACCCATCATCATGGGCAGCACCTGTGTCGACTGCCACAACTCCCACCCCGCCAGCCCGAAGCGCGATTGGAAAATCGGCGATGTCCGCGGGATTCAGGAGATAGTGATCACCCAGCCGATCGCTGCGAACATCTTTTCCTTCAAATATCTCCTGATTTACTTCGTTGCCGCTGCCGCAATCGGGTTCGGGTTCATCTTCAATCAGTCGCGGCAGGCCGCCGTCATCGAGCGGATCAACAACGAGCTCGCCGCGGCGAACGATTTCTTGACGTCGATTTCAACAAAGATTTCGCGCTATCTCTCACCGCAAATCTATCGAAGGATCTTCAGCGGCGAAGCAGACGTCACGATTCACACTGAACGCAAGAAACTCACGATCTTTTTTTCGGATATCAAGGATTTCACGGCGGCGACCGAGCGCTTGCAGCCCGAAGAATCGACGCGAATGCTAAATGAGTACTTTACGGAGATGTCTGTCATCGCCATCAAGCATGGCGGAACAATCGACAAATTCATAGGCGACGCGATCGTGATCTTCTTTGGCGATCCCGATACTCGTGGAACGCAGGAGGATGCGAGGTCGTGCCTTCGAATGGCCGTTGAAATGCAGCGCCGTCTCGCCAAGCTGAATTCGGATTGGCGCGACCGCGGTGTGGAGCAACCGTTCCGCGTTCGAATGGGTATCAGCACGGGCTTCTGCAATGTTGGGAATTTCGGCAGTGCCGACCGGATGGATTATACCATCCACGGATCCGAAGCCAACTTGGCGGCACGCCTGCAATCGATCGCCGAACCCGGCCAGATCGTCATGAGCTACGAGACCTATGCGCTCGTACGGGAAATCGTCGTTGCCCATCCCTTGCCCGCACTGACGATGAAGGGCATCGGCCGTGAGGTCGTTCCCTACATCGTCGAAGGTATGTTGGATCGGACCGGCCAAACAGTCCGGGTGTTTAGCGAGCATTCGGCCGGTCTGGATTTTTATCTCGATCCGCACGCCATCGACGAGCGCGAAGCCGAGCGCATCCGCATGGTGTTGCAAGATGCCTTGTCCAGCTTGGCCGACCGACCCGCACCGGGGCATGCGCGCGCGAGTTCGCCTTAGTCGTGCCCCTACGTCCCCCTCCGATTTGCCGCGACGGACGCCGTCAATGTCGCGGCCAACTCGTGTTCGGTATTGAGCGACACCGGTGCCGCGTGCTTGGTCCGACATTCATCGGCTGCTTTGAGCGCCTTCGTGGAGCCGTTCAGGCTAAACTTGAACGTGCCCCAAGGCAGCGCAAGCGTGACCACATGACCGCTTCGGAGTCTATCGAACACGATCGCCTCGTTCGGTATTCCGGTTCCAACCTGGTTGTCCGTTATCGCGAGCACCTTTCCATTTGTGAGTGGCACATTGTCGATCGACAATGTTGAATCGAAGTTGTCGTCCTTGTTGAGCCGCCAATCGGGATCACTGAAAAACAACAGCCATGCATTTGTCGCCGACACGACGAAGGTTATGGAGCGGCCACTTGGGGTGTTCGACGAGATATAGCAATAGTCGAACGTGCCGGTTTCGCTGTACCGCGTCCCGCCCGTCCAACTGCCGGCCGAAATGCTCTGTTGCGCATATGCATCCCACGCGACGATCAATCCGATCGATGTCATCGCGATCGCCGTAAGCCCAAAACCTGCGCGCCTGTTACGCTCCCGGCCGCGCATATCCTTTCCCCGCTTGCCAAGCCTTTGCGACAAGATAGCGCGTGGCGGCCCGGTTCTCATGAATTTCGCGCACGGAACCGTGGCGAAGGTTCGAATTTTTGGCATTTCTGTCGAGCGGAACCGTATCAAGAATCGGCAGTGTTAATAACTGTTGAATCACAAGCATAGTTAATAAAGGGTTAATAATTGATTAAGAAATAATTTTTATAGTTCTTGCGAGGTCTCCAGTAATCGCTAAACTTGCTTCGCCAAAGCCAGGTCGGGACAAACAACAATTGGGGGAGCCAGGCGATGCAGCGGATACTTGCGGGCGTAACCGTCGGATTTGCATTGCTCGTATCGGGACCAGCGCACGAAGCGGTTTCCTATCAAGCACCCGCCTATCAACTTACCCATACATTTTCGGGCAAATTGGCTGGGCTCGACCAGCAAGAGCTGCGCTGCCTGGCGATGAACGTCTATTTCGAGGCTCGTGGCGAAGAGCCCGAGGGCCAGCTTGCCGTGGCCCATGTGACTTTGAACCGCCTAAGGGACGCCCACTTCCCGAAGACGGTCTGCAAGGTTGTCTATCAGAGCGGCGCCTTTTCCTGGACATCCGATCGTTCAAACAATTTTAGCGACGTCCACGAGGAACAGGCTTGGCATCTGGCGATGTTGATCTCGCAAATGGCGCTTACGGGTTTAACGGAAGACCCGACCAAGGGTGCAGTTGATTTTCACGCGACGTCGATCCATCCCTGGTGGGTCGCCGACAAAGAATTCATTTGGCAGCTGGGCCATCATAAGTTCTATGTCCGCCCCGCACCGGGCACCGCACATGCAAGCTACACGACCGTCCCCGCAAGCTATACGAGGGTCGCTCGGACGGCGAAGCCCAACGCGGCATCGCGCAAGCCCGCCGTACAGCTGGCGGCACAGCCCGCTCCCGTCGACCGGCAGGACAAGAGCGAGCAAATCGCCGCCTTTACCGCGCCCAAGAACTCGGACAGCGACAGCCCCCTTCCGTCGGCACGGGAATTCCGCACCAACGAAGGGCACGGCTGAGCCATCAAGGCTTATCGTCTCCCTCGAGCGCTAGGTGATGTTCGCCCCGCAGGCAGGCTCAAACTAATTCCGCCCTCCCCGCATCAACGCGGGGCGTGCCTGGCGGCGCGAGTGGTCGTCCGCCCTCCGAGTGCCATTCCAGGATAGAAGACCTCGGGCCTCGCCCAAGGTCGTTGCTGCGGGAGCGCGGCAAGATCCCGTCTCGAAGCGCAGGCTGCATGGTCTAGTTCCCCGGCGACTTGCATTCTTAATCATTTGCCCAACCCGATATTCTGTTATGCTTGGCCGCAATAACGAATGTGACCCTCGGCACAGGGAGGGGTGCGGCAAATGTCGAAGGATCTTTCGTCGGAAGGTATTGCCTATATCGATGGCCGCTATATGCCGATCGCGGAAGCGGCTATTCCGATCTTGGATTTCGGCTATCGCCGTTCCGACGTCACTTACGACGTGGTCGGCGTATGGGGTGGGTCGTTCTTTCGGCTGGACGATCATATCCGGCGGTTCCGCAATTCGATGCGGGCACTGCGCCTGGCCCCCCCTGAGTCGGACGACGATATTCGGCGGATATTGACCGAATGTGTCCAACGCACCGGCTTGCGTGAGGCGTATGTGGGCATGGACTGCCTGCGCGGCCGTCCGAAACCGGACCTACCCCGCCACCCTATGAATTGCCAGAATTACCTTGTCGCCTTCACGATTCCGTGGGTCTGGGTCGTGTCGCCGGAAGTGCAAGAGCGGGGCGCACATTTGATAATCGCCCAAACACCGCGCATTCCCGACGAATCGGTCGATCCCAAGGTGAAAAACTTCCATTGGGGCGATCTCACTCGCGGACTGTTCGAGGCCTATGACCGCAAGGCCGATACCTGCGTCCTGCTCGATCGCGACGGCTTCGTCACCGAAGGCCCTGGTTTCAACGTCTTCGCGGTAAGCGATGGTGCAGTGGCGACACCGGACCGTGGCGCCCTGGAAGGAATCACGCGGATGTCGGTTCTCGAAATCTGCGACGAACTCGGCATTCCTTGCAGCGTGAAACCCGTAAAGGCGGCGGAACTCAGGGATGCGGATGAGATCTTCCTCGCGACGACCGCGGGCGGGATTATGCCCGCCTCGCGAATCGATGGGCGGATACTGGGCAACGATCGCCCGGGTCCGATATCGGCCCGCCTGCGCGAGCTATTTTGGGCGAAGCGGGCAAGGGGATGGCACGCCACACCCATCGAATATCACAGCTGAAGTTGACGAAATGGAAGTGCGGCAAGGTTGTAAAACCTCAAAACAGGGAGTGAGTGATGATACGACAAATGCTCAGAGTATCTGCATGCTGCGCCGTCGCGGCCAGCATGATCGGCTTCGCCGGCACGAGCCGCGCGGAGGAAATCAAGAGCCCGACGATGGACGCGATCAAAAAACGCGGCGAACTCGTCTGCGGTATCGACACCGGTATTCCAGGTTACGCCTACCAGGATGCCAAGGGTGAGTGGCAGGGGCTCGACGTCGGCTATTGCCGGGCCATTGCCGACGCGCTGCTGGGTTCGCCGACCAAGGTCAAGTTCATCGGCACGACGTCCAAGGTCCGCTTCTCCGTGCTCGCCTCGGGCGAGATCGACGTGCTGATTCGTGACTCCGAATTCAGCTTCACCCGGGACACGGCCATGAACCTGCGCGAAGTCGCGGTCAACTTCTTCACCGGGCAGACCTTCATGGTGAAGAAGAGCCTGGGTGTTAAATCGGTGAAGGAACTCAATGGGGCCACGATCTGCTTGCTGACGGGCACCACGCTCGAGACAAATATCGCCGACTACAACCGCGCCAATAACATCAAGATCAACACGCTATTGTTCGAGAAGCCGGAGGAGGCCTTCGCCGCCGCCGATGCCGGGCGGTGCGATGGATACACGGATGACGGCGGGTCGGTCGCGGCGGCGCGCTCGACGATGAAGAAGCCTGACGATTGGGTATTCCTGCCCGAGACGATCGGAGGACTTCAACCCCTTGGGTCATTCACACGCGCTGGCGACGAGGACTGGACCCGGCTCGTCCGGTGGGTGCACTACGTCATGTTGAAGGCTGAGGAGATGGGCATCAACAAGACCAACATCGGCGAAAAGAAAGCCAATCCGGGCAACGATCCTGACGTGCGTCGCATGGTCGGCGTCGAAGGCGATTTCGGCAAGCTGCTCGGCGTCGACAACGAATGGGCGGTCCGCATCATCAAGGATGTCGGCAATTACGGCGAATTGTACGACGCGACGTTCGGCCCGGAGGGCTTGGGCCTGCCTCGCGGCATGAACAACCTCTATAACAAGGGTGGGCTGCAGACCCTCCCGACCTGGCACTAAGCCCACGTGGTCAGGCGACCGTCACCGCGCGCCTACGCAGGACAATGGGTTCTGCTGATCGTGACGGTGGCGGTCGCCTGGATCCTTGTCCATATCGCAACCTACAATCTCGCCCGCCGCGATCTTACGTTCGGGTTCGGTTTCCTTTTCAATCGCTCGAATTTCGACATTCCGTTCCGCCTCGTCTCGTGGAGCGAGGAGGATACTTACGGCCGCGCCCTCTTTGTATCCGCGCTCAATACCCTTCTCGTCGCGTCGATGGGGGTCGTGACCGCAACGTTGCTCGGCCTCCTCGTTGGCATCATGCGCCTGTCGGTCAATTGGCTCGCGCGTAACGTGGCCCTCGCTTATGTCGACTTCGTGCGCAATACGCCGCAACTCATCCAGATCGTTTTCTGGTATCTGGCCGTGCTCCAGTCGTTGCCCCCGCCACGTCAAAGCATCGTGCTGCCGGCGGGCATGCTTCTCAATATTCGCGGGTTCTATCTGCCGGCCGCGAGCATGGGGGAGGACAGCCAGATTTTTTCCTGGCTCGCACTTCTCGCCATTCTCGCGATCCCCTTCGCATGGCGCATCAAGATCGGGGGGGCGCACCTCAGGGGAAAAGCGCTTTTGTTGGTGCCGGTTGCGATAGCCCTCTTTGCCTTCGGCGTCGACCATATCAGCTGGCCAACGCTTCAGGGCTTCAACATCGTGGGCGGGATCCAAGTGCCGCCCGAGCTCGTGGCCCTTTGGGCGGGCCTTTCGATTTATTCTTCCGCCTTCATCGCGGAGATCGTACGCGGCTCCATTGAAGCCATCCCGAAAGGCCAATCCGAGGCGGCACTTAGCCTCGGCCTCAAGCCGCGTCAACGCCTCTTCCTCGTCATTCTGCCGCAAGCGCTTCGCATCATGGTCCCGCAGATGACGAGCCAGTACCTCAACCTGATCAAAAGCACCACGCTCGGCGAAGCGGTAGCCTATCCAGAAATATTCCAGATTTTCGCAGGGACCGTGATGCAGCAGGCAAGTAAGGAGATCGAGACGATCATCATCGTTATGGTCCTCTTCCTCTCGATCAACCTGATCACGTCCGCGTTCATGAATTGGTACAACCGCCGCGTCGCATTGATCGAGAATTGACCATGCAGATGCCTTGCTTGCAGCACGTCTCGTCATTCCGCACCGCCGCGCAGCGGCGGCAGACATTGAGCCGGTTGTGACGACTGACGCATCATCCGGCACGGGGGTCGCCCCGAAATCGTCGGTGCCGACTTTTCGCGGCACGTTCGATGGGGGTGTGCGCAGGCGCGGCATCCTCTATCACATCTTCGACTGGCTCCGGCGCAATCTCTTCAGCTCATACACAAATGCGGCCCTGACGGTCGCCATGGTCGGCCTGCTGGCCCTCGTCGTGCCGCCCTTCATACGCTGGGCGTTTATCGATGCGACCATTTCGGGAGTCGCGAAATCCGCCTGTGTTGGCGACGGGGCCTGCTGGACCTTCATCAAGGTGAGACTGCCGACGTTCTTCTATGGTCGCTACCCAGCCGATGAGATTTGGCGGGTCAACCTCGCGGGCCTCCTGATGATTGCATTCGGTTATCCGGTCGTGCGGGAGAAAACCAAAAACCGGGGGGTTTGGCTCCTTCTCCTGCTCGCCGTGTTTCCGATACTGGCGGGCGTGCTCCTGGTCGGTGGGATATTCGGCCTGACCTACGTCGACACCAACTCTTGGGGCGGGTTGATGCTCGACGTTTTGATCTCGTTCGTGACGGTGGCAGGCGCGCTGCCCTTCGGCATCGTGCTCGCGCTTGGCCGCCGGTCCCAGCTTCCGATCGTTCGCCTCATGTCCATCGGCTTCATCGAGCTGTGGCGCGGCGTGCCACTTTTGACCGCACTCTTCATGTCGGCGGTCATGGTGCCGCTCTTTCTGCCGGAGGGTGTCAACATCGACCGTCTCATCCGCGCAATGGTGGCGCTTGTTCTCTTCAACTCCGCCTACATGGCAGAGACGGTGCGCGGCGGCCTCCAGGGCGTTCCCGTCGGGCAAGAGGAAGCGGCTTACTCGATCGGGTTGAGCTGGCGGCAGGTGCAGGTCTTCGTCACGCTGCCCCAGGCGCTGCGCTATGTCACGCCAGGGCTCGTCAACAACATCGTTGATTTGTTCAAGGACACCACGCTCGTGACGATCGTGGGCTTGTTCGATCTACTCGGTGCGGTAAGCCAGGCGCTGAAGGACCCGGCATGGTTAGGTTTCGCGAAGGAAGGCTTCGTTTTCTCGGCTGTCGTCTTTTTTGTGTGCTGTTTTGCGATGTCGAGTTACGGCAGGCGTTTCGAACGTCGCCTCAGCCGGCACAAGGGCTGACGATGGCCTGAAATCCACGCAATCTCTCGGACTGCTGGCGCGATTGCGCGCCAGCAGCCGCGAGGGGCCGATCAAACCGATTCCTTGAGTTCCTTGGCCGCGCGAAAGGCGACTTTTTTGCTTGCCTTGATTTTGATCTGCTCCCCCGTCGCAGGATTACGGCCCATTCGCGCAGGGCGCTTGCGCACCTGCAGCACACCGAATCCCGCAATGCGAACCTTCTCTCCCTTCTTCAAGTGCTTGGAGAGAAGGTCAACGAGATCGACCAACAATTCCGTCGATTGCTTCTTGGAAATCTCGTGCTTGTCGGCTAACGCCGCCGCAAGATGCTTCAATGTTACAACGGCGGACTTGCTGGTTGTCTTTGTCGCCATTCTCGTTCTCCTTGATTTCTAATGCCCCGTTTGGATGGCGGCGGCAGGAAAACACAATTGCCCCTTGGACGCAAGGAAGGGCCGGTTCTACGGCCTATTTTATTGCGCCGGACGGGGGGCCACAAATGCAATTCGACGAATTTGGGGGGTTAGAGCCCATTTTTCCGGCCTTCTCGCATCTTTATGCGGAATGAGCCATAGCCGTGGCGGCGACTCGGCCGTGAAGGCGCGTGAGGGGCGGGCATCGGATATGGCGACGGCGGAGTCGGATCAGGATGCTGCGGGTCTTGCAAAAATGGCCGGGAGGACGGCATCATCGCGATTGTGCGAATCGAGGTCACGTAATTCGAGGCAAACTTCCCAGCAATGACGGTAGAGACGAGTTCGAATGCTGAGTCGAGCATGGCGGGCGGCAGTGCTCCTTTGTCGAAATCGGGGGAGGCGCTGCGTCATGCAATCCAAATGTTCGACGCAAAGCGGTTCGCCGAGGCCGAGACCATGCTTGCGCGAGCGCTCGATGTGGACCCGGCAAACAACGAACTATTGAATGCCCGTGGCGTAGCGCTGGCAAGTCTGGACCGACGGCTCGAGGCGATCTTGTGCTTTCGGCAGGGTGTGGAGCGAAATCCGGAAGCGGCCAATAACTGGACGAATTTCGGCCGGACGACGGTGTTTTTCAAACAGTTCTTGATCGCCGCCGAATTTCATCGGCGTGCAAGCGCTCTGTCGCCGGCGGATGCGCGCATCTACCACAACCTCGGCATCGCGCTTGCGAGGGGGGGAAGTCATCGCGAAGCGATTTTGGCGCAGAGCCGCGCCCTCGATCTGGACCCGCAATTTCATTTGGCGCGGTGGGACCGCGCCATGGGTCATCTCGTTCTCGGCGACTACCGCCAAGGTTGGTCGGATTACGAAGCCCGATTCGCGGCGGGCCACGTTCCCCCGCGGACATTGCCCGGGCAACGATGGACAGGTGCGCCTTATCCCGGCAAGCGCCTGCTCGTTCTCTCGGAGCAGGGATTGGGCGACGGGATTTGGGCGTCGCGATATTTGCGCCATGCCAAGTCGCTCGGCGGCGAATTGATCGTCGAATGCAGGCGCGAGTCGATCGATTTTATGGCGCTTCAGAAGATTGCCGACCGGCTGATACCGTACGAAGATCCGCTACCGCCCGCCGATTATTATATTTACCAATGCAGCCTGCCGGGCCTGTTCGCCAACGATCCGCGCGCGCTGCCCCCCGTGCCCTATCTTGAAGCACCGCGAGATCGCATGGCCAAATTCGGACCCGCCCTAGAGAAGGGTCGGGGGCGGTTCAAGGTGGGCATTGTCTGGTCCGGCAACGTCGATTTCAGGGACAACAAGGACCGCGCCCAAACTCTCGGACGCTTTCTCGAAGCTTTCGCCTTACCGGGTGTACAGCTTTATAGCTTGCAGAAAGGCCCTCCGGAAAAGCAGCTCGCAGAGCTGCCGTCAAGCGCACCGATCGTCGATCTAGCACCACTCATCGGCAATTTCGCGGACACCGCAGCCGCCGTCGCTCAGCTCGACCTCGTCATCATGACCGACAGTTCGGTTGCCCATCTGGCGGCCGCTCTCGGCAAGCCCGTTTGGGTCCTCCTGGGTCGGCCCGCCTATTGGCTATGGTTGTTGGATCGCAGCGACAGCCCCTGGTATCCGACGTTGCGCCTTTTTCGACCGAGGGCCGGGGGCGACTGGAACCACGTCTTCGACATGGCAGCCTTGGAACTTTTGGCGCTCGCGTGGCGATTCCGAGCGCCCCCTCCCGTTCCACCGGGTCGGCAATCGGGCATGCGAACGAACGTGTGACCGGTTCAAATACACTCGGCCCCCCCCTCGAAAGGGGGAAGGCCGAGTGCACCCCCGCTATGTTCCTTGCCACGTCGATCAGTCGGGTAAATCGAATCGGGAACCGATGCTGCGATCATCCTTCGTCGTCTGACGCATACACTCGCACTCGAACTTGCCCTACATTCACATCGTTGCAATTCCACGCCGCATTCGGGTGATCGTCTCTGCGGCGCAATCCGACGCCCAATCGATTCGTTTCCCCAAATCGTGGAGATCGAGCCGGTCGGCGATTTCCCTCAATCGCCCCAGACCGGTACTGAGCGACTCGATTTCTCGAAGCACGGTCATCATCTTCCGCTTGGCTTGCCGATCATCCATGCGAGCGCGATGTCGCAGTGCATTCTTCCCTCTTTTTGCCGTGCGTCTTGGCATCCCATGTCTCCATATTCTTATTTCCCAGAATGTTTGCTCGGTCGTTTCAGTGTTCGGAAATCTCCCTGTCCTTCGTGCGCGTCGGGACAGCCCGCGAAGCGCCTAATGCGGTCGCTCGACGTGCAGTCGACCTCCTCCCCGTCAGCGGCAGGTTCGCGTGCTCCAGTCCCACCTCTGGCGCGGCGCGGTTCCCGACCTTCGGCATCCAAACCGATCGATAGAAGCCGGACAGTTCGCCGTAATAGGTCGCAACGAACACCCTGACCGCGGACGAAAGCGGACTTCCCGGACGCCGGTTCGCGATGAAGGAGAAGAGTTGAGTCCTCGTCAGGGTTTCCCTCAGGCCGATATCTTCAAGTGCCTCCCAGAACTCCGGTTCGAGCCTGACGCTCGTTCGAAAGCCGTTCACCCATATGACCCGTGGTTGCAAGCCGGAGTCCGAATGCTTTGCCGCCATGTCCGTATGACCTCGAACGGGTTGCGTATTTCAGATCGCCCCGAGAGCCTCCAAAAACGGACGAGGGTTTACAATAACTTAGTGCCATAGCATGTGGTGCTACCGGGGTCATACGATGGCATTAAGTCCCCGCACAGGCACTAACTCGAAGAAATAGCGATCCCTTCTTCGCCAAACTGGCCCTCTCAAAAAGGGAGGGCACCTTCATGGACACATCGGCGACGACGGGGCGCGCATCGCGCTACCTGTTCGACGAAAATCTTTTCCGCCAAATCAATGAGTTGGGTCTCAGCCTCCGCATCGAATTCGACATGGAGGAATGGAAGACATACATCCTTGGGACCGACTGGCCGGTTGTAAATGCATCGGCCGACCCCGCGCGACACGAGTTCAAGCCGGGGGAGGTCTTCTGGCTCAACCTCCACAAACGAGGTCATACAATCGGAACACAAGTGCTCCGAATCATCGAGACGGAGGATTACGTCGAACTCATCCGAAGCCACAGGCTTTGGTACGGCGACTCGCCGTCGGCGCTGCGCGAGGCGCGGATGCTGAGGAGCGACCTGCCGCGCCTTGGGGGAACGGTGGTCCAGGCCTCCGGGCTTTATATCGATCCGGCGTGGCGCAGGGCGCGCACCTCGTGGGGGATGCGCCTTGTGGCGGCGTCAATGCGATTGACGCACGATTTCACGCTGAGAAATCTCCATCCCGACTGGGCCGTGACGTTGATCGAAAAACACGTCGCAACCCCGCGGATCATCCATGACCTATACGGCTACCCGCATGCAGTCGAGGTATTCGAGGCGTTCTTTCCGTATGTCGAGCGGATGGAGCGTATGACTATGGCTTGGATGTCCCATGCCGAACTCGCGGGGGTATCACGTTCACCCCCACCAGCAATCGGTCGATCGCCCCATCTTTTCGCGCCGTCGGCAGGATGAGGCGGAAATAGCGAACCGCCCCCTCCGGCGACTTGACCGAAAGGCGTTGGAACGACGGCTTGCGCGTCCTCTTCACCTCTTCGTAGTCGGTCTTGAGAGAATGGACGTAAAGGGAGTTCCCGAATTCGCGCAATGGCATATTGTCCGGTCGCCGGTAGATCACCGTGCCCGGCGCCTGGCGAATGGCGAAGTAATCGCCGGGATCCGGTTGCGATACGTCGATGATGTGGATCCATCGGATGAAATCGCTGTTCTGCAAAGGATCGAGGCTGAAATTGGCGCTGAGCGCCCGCGCCTCTCCCATGAGACGCCAGTAGGCCAAGAGAAATCCCAGGCCCGTATGGGTCTCGTGGACCTGGGTCAAATCCATACGATTGCGGACCACGAAATCGCGCTCATCGGTTTCAAGGTGGAGGTTCCGGTACGTGACGATTTCGGACGCGAGACTCGACGAGGGTGGGAGCGAACCCTGTATCTGCTCGCAACGCTCCCGAAAATACGCGGTTGCCGCCAGCCGCAAGGTGGAGGCGATGCTTCCGGCCGTTCGATTTGCGATGATCTGGCCGCAAAGTTCGTGGATCGATTTCGATTCGGCGCGTGCAATGGCGTGGAGCGCATCCATGATCAGCGGCTCCATACGAACCGTCGTCCATCGCCCCTTGATGCGAAGGTTGAAGTTTTCAAGCGTGGAAACGTAAAGCTGACGCTCCGGCATTTTTCCCCTATTGCGCGTATAAGAGTACACGAACTGCAATCAAATAGCATCCACTCCAAAACAACATCAAGAAAAATTGAAAACGTCAGGCGCCCGCCTGATGATAACTGACATATTACAAAAGTCGGAATCGCAGGAGAAGAAGGCGATGCGCCTTCTCTCGGGAATGCGATCAATCGTCTTCCCGCTCGCCATGCTGATCGCGACCGGCCTGCTCCTCGGAATCGCCATTGTGTTGTGCGCCGCCGCCTCGAAAACCGGCATCCCGCCTGCCACGATCAGCTTTTGGCAGGCCCTGATCGGCGGATCGATAATTGTCATCGTCGGCCTATCGCGCGGGGTCAGGCTCGGGCTAACCGGCCATCACTTACGATACTACGCTGTTACCGGCCTCTGCTCCGTCGGCCTGCCCAATACGTTGTTGTTTCTCAGTATATCGCACGTCGGCGCCGGTCACGTCGCGATCTCCTATGCGATTACGCCAATGCTCACTTACTTCCTTGCACTTACCTTACGTATCGAGCCGCCCCGTGTTGTCCGGCTTCTGGGATTGGCCTTGGGGGCGACTGGTGCGATTCTGCTCACCAGCCCTCGCTTTGGCGGCTTGCCTCCAGAACAATATGGCTGGATGGCGCTCGTCTTGCTGACGCCCCTAACCGTGGCGAGCGCCAACATTTATCGCAGCCTCGACTGGCCGAAGGCCGCACCGCCCGACATGCTCGCCGGCGGCATGCTCATCGCGGCAGCACTTTGGATCGCACCCGCGATGCTGATTTCTGGCGACGCCCATTTGCCCGCTATTTCCGACTGGCCGCTTTACGCGGCGGGAGTCGTCTCCGCCGCCGGGTTCGCCATGTCATTCGCACTGCAGCGTTTGGCGGGTCCCGTGACCTTCAGCCAGCTCGGTTACGTCGTCATCGCGGTTACCGCCGGGCTTGGTGCGCTGTTCTTCGACGAACGGTTCAGTGTCGGCACCTCGGTCGCCTTGGCGATCGTCCTGCTCGGCATGGCCTTGACCACGGGGAACTGGGCAAGGGTGCGGATCGGTTCTCGCCGCACGGCCGGCGGCCGTCGCACGCCGGACGCTCAGCCCGGCAACTGACCCCGCAAAAAGGCCGGATAGCCCGCGCAGAAACACAGACGGTCGCTCCCGCCCCTTAAACCCGGCCATAAACCGGCACGACGGCGCCGCGCGTGACTTGGTTTTCGGGTGAGGCGAGGAAAAGGATCGTGCTCGCGACCTCGCCGACTTTGGGCCATGCCTGAAAGTCCGCCTTTGGCATGCTCTTGCGGTTTTGCGGCGTGTCGAGGATCGAAGGTGCCACAGCGTTCACGAGGATGCCCTGCCCCGCGACTTCCTCGGCCAGGGCCGCGGTGAAGGCCGCCACGGCTGCCTTGGACGCCGTGTAGGCGGTCATCCGCGCACCGGTGCGCCATTCCAACGCCGGCCGCGATGCGACATTCACGATGCGCCCACCTCGGCCCGCCTTCGCCATCGCAAGAATCGCCGCACGGCAACATACAAAGCAACTGATGAGATTCGTCTCGAGCTGCTGCATAAGCACGGCCTTCGACGCCTCCGCGAGGGGGCCGAACGCGAAGCCGCCCGCAATGTGGATCGATGCCCAAAGCGCCGGGACGTCCGCGTAGACGCGTTCGACCTCCCGTTCGTCCGCAACATTGCCGCTCGAAATGAGGTGAAGCCGGGGACGTTGGCGCTGCGACGCGCTATCTGCGGCCGCACCCGGCCGAAAGGGCACGTGGCATACGGCACCTGCATCGAGAAGGGCATCGACCACGGCGGTACCGAGCGCACCCGTGCCGCCGGTCACGACCACATGGCGATCGCGATAATCCATGGCCTCGCCTCCGTCCGTTGTCGATTGGGAAGGCGCAATGGTAGGACGAACCCTGCTCCTGAGGCTAGTGCGGTGAACCCGAAATTCGCCACAGCTGGATGCGAGACCGTGAGCGAAATTCGGATTCGACACACGAGGGTCCAGCAAATGATTCCGATCCTCTCCACGCATCAAGCCCCGAGCATTGAAAGGCGTGGATGCCCGGGTCAAGCCCGAGCATGACGGTTTTGCAGTATTTTGCGCCCCGTGCTGAATCGCTGCCGGTGCGCCAAAATCCAAATCGAACAGCCACCGACCTCTCCCTTCGTCATGCCCGGGCTTGACCCGGGCATCCACACGAATGGGCAAGTCTTGTCGTTCGCAGGCTTGCGGTTCCGTGCGCTACGATCGGCCGGGATCTCGTGCCGGCTCCGGTCGCGGCGACATCGCGACGCGCATGCACGTCACGGCAATGCGCCACGCCGCTCGAATCGTTCCGCTGAGCGACCCCGCGACTTTCGATTTGCCCGTCGCACGGCGTCGATAGGGAAGCGGAACTTCGAGAATACGAAGCCCGGCGCGCGCTGCTTGCATCTGCATCTCTATGTTCCAGCCATAGGTCAATTCGCGCATGCCGAGCCGATCCAAAGCGTCTCGCCGGATCGCGCGAAAAGCGCACATGTCGCTATATCGCACGCCGTAGAGTGCAGCCGTAACGAGCCCGGCCATCCTGCCCGCGAGAAGCTGATGCCAGTTCATCGCACCCGCTTCCCGATTGCCCCGCGTGCGCGAGCCGATCACGAAGTCATGGCTTCCCGCCAAGATGGGTGCGGTCAATGCCGCCATCATGTCGGCGCGATCGCTGCCGTCGCCGTCGAGGAATACGATGACGCCGCAGTCTGCGGATGCCGACGCCGCGCCGCTCGCGCAAGCTCGGCCGTACCCTCCCTCGCGCAAGGAGACCACGCGCGCACCTGCCGACTTCGCGGCTTCGGGCGTGCCGTCGGTGCTGCCGCTGTCGGCGACGATGATTTCGCGCACGAGCCCTTTCGGGACTTCGCGCACCACTTGTGCGATGGCGCCGGCCTCGTTGAGGGTCGGGATCACGACGGCGATGCCGGTCTCGATCCCGATCGGGTGCGAGAACGTATCGTTCGTGGCTATAGGCTCCATCTCAGGCCGCAGCCCTCGCACGGCTTGGGTGGTGTTTCGCTGAGAAGGGCCGTGCGGAAGTCGCGATAGGCTGGCCCGCTCCAGATTTCCCGCAAGGTCTGCTGGGTCGCATCACCGAGGGTGTAATTGTCGTACCCGCGGGCCGAGAACGGCGCGATACAACAGGGGAGCGCCCGGCCGTGCGCCGTGAAATACATGAGCGACCACGGACGCCGACAGGTCGACCAGGGCGAGTCTTTTTGGTGGCGCTTCAAACTCATGCCGGGCTCGGTGGCCCCAGACGCATCGAGGGTGATGCCGAGATCGTTCGCGATCGTTTGCGCTGCGGCGATCGCCGCTTCTTCTTCCCGCGCCATACTCTCGAAAAGCGAGGACTCGGAACGCGCAAGCCCCCGCCCTTGCGGCATGAAAACGAGGCGCTGAAGATGGACCTCGCGCACCCCCATCTCGCTTGCAAGGCGAACGAAGGCCGGTAGTTGATCGACCGTCTCCTTGAGGCCCGTAAGCCAAAGCGACACGCGCGGCGTGCTCGCATCCAACTCCTTCTGGAAGACCACGAATTCCTTCACGTTGCGCACGATCCGATCGAACATGTCGCGCCCGCGCACGCGCAGGAACGCGTCCGCCTCGGCCGCATCGAGCGAAACACGGAGTTCGTCGAGCCCCGTCTCGATGAGCTCGCGCCGCTTGCGCGGCGTCAGCAGCGTTCCGTTCGTGTTGAACAGCACATATGTGCCCCGCGCCTTGAGGTAACGGATCATCCGCGGCAGTTCCCGCACCATCATGGGCTCGCCCACGCCATGGAGCACGACACGCGCGATGTTCGGGACTTGGTCCACGATCGAGGTGAACAACTCCCAGCTCATGTCAGCCGGCGGCTCGAGCGTCTCGAACGTGCGCGGACAGGTCTCGCACAAGAGATTGCATCGGTTGGTGGTCTCAAGATAAAGGCACACTGGCGGCGACTCGGCGAGAGCGCCGCGCGTCTCCCCCACCGCCTCGAAATACCGGCCTGGGTCCCTGAGCGTCGTTGCGGTCATCTTATTGTCCTCCACTGGGCCCTCAACGCCGGATTGGCGATAGCGCTGCGATGCCACCAGACCTCTGCGATGGCAAGCACAGGAAATACGCCGTAAACCAGACTGCGCCAAAGCAATTCGGTGTGACCGGGATCGAGATAAAGGAAAGACGCCGCAATCGTCAGGTAAAGAACGCTGAAGGCGGGCACGAAGCATGCCGGAAGGGCGAGCCAGGCGAAATACCAGGCGTAATGAGGGGTTAGGGCAATCACGAGTGCGGTCGCCAGCAGGAGCGTGTCGCGCATGAGCGCAAGCACAGCCGCCTCTTCCCTCATGGGCGGCCTCCGGGCGAAAGCGACGCGCCATGCAAGTGCCACCAAAAGGATCAGGGCCAGCACCGGGTAGGCCATGGCCGGCAGCGCCCCCGTCACGCGCTCGAGTGCAAACGGATAATAATAGCCTCTGCCGTCGTTAAGTCCCTCCTCCGAAAAATAGCCCGGGAGGAACCCGAACACCTTCCATCCCACACTTGCATAGCAAAGATAAAATATAGCAGCGACCGCAAGAAAGCCCGCGGGCATCTTGATATCCCACCGCCGCCAGAGGGCCGGGAAGATCGCGACCGGGAGAAATTTCACCAACGTCGCCGCCCCGAGTGCTGCACCCACGAGATAGGCGCGGCCCCGCACGCACGCGAGCAACGCAAGTGCTATAAAGCCGATCGCCGCCGCATCGATATGACCGTTGCCCGCAAATTCCCAGATCGGCAGCGGGTTCCACGCATAGATCAATACCCGCTCACGCGGCAAACCCGCGATGACAAGGAGCTTGACGATGGCGAAAATGGTCAACGCCTCGAACAAGACCATCGCCACCTTCATCGCGCCGACCGTCGAACTGATTTTTCCGACAAACAAAAAAATCACCTGGGCGACCGGAGGATAAATCGTCGGCGCGTAGTGCGCACGATTGATCTGCGGATTGATTTCCGCATCGCGGAGTGCGTTGAGCTGGGGCGCGTCGGGAATGTAGCGGTATGGACTGATGCCGGCAGCCTGCACCCGGCCGTCCCACACGTAGCGATAGACGTCCGTCGACAGAAAGGGCGCTTCCGAAAGAGCGAGGATCCGCATGATCGCAGCGCAGGCGAGGATTCCCCAAAAAGTGCCGCGCCCAAGATTACCGCGCAGGACGACCCCTACAGCGCCGAGATACAATAGGCCCGAAACGCATATGAGGGCTATGAATACGCGCAGCGTGACGCCGTATTCGGCGGCGGCTTCACCGGGAAATCCCAATCGCGTGCAGACAACGACCACGGCGACCGAGACCGCCCCGATTAAAGCGAGGATTTTCGTTGAGAAATTCATTGCCCCTATGACGCCAAGTCTTCGGCGGAGGCCCCGGGGGATGGCGTATCTTCGGCAAAATCAGAATTTTCGCCAAGGCCGATTTGGGCAATAGCCTCGGCCGTGGCGGGTGCGGAATAGGGCGCGTGGCCATCGGTGCGCTTCGCCGTGTCGGCCGAAAGATCGCGCAACAACCGCCTGAGGCTCGGCCGGTCGTCGACGTCATACCAAGACGGCAACATGACGACGTCGAGTCCTAGCGTCTTTGCTCGCGCCGCCGTCTCGGCCGCAACATGCTGAGTGCTCCAGCGAATATCCTCGAAGAGGCGGGCGTCGGGCGCCTTCATGCCAATCAAATAGTATCCGCCATCGTCGGCAGGTCCGAGGACGATGCGCTCACCCGGTGTGGAGAGCGCCTCCGCCGCCTCACGCAGATAGGCGGTGGGCAGGGTCGGACTATCGGAATTCACCAGGCAGGCAGCACGATAGCCCTTTGCAAACAGACCTCTGCTCGCATGGAGCAGGCTTCGACCCAAGCCCCCCACGCGCGGCGACATCTCCGGCGAGCCGTCGGCGAGCACGAATTCCGTACCCGATGCGACGGTACCGCGGAAGAGAGCCTCGGCTCCCGCAGGCGCGTAGGCTATGAAGCCCTGAATCGGCACGCTACGCGCCGCGAGCTGGATATTTTCGGTGATGTCACGCAGAAAGCTCATGCTAAGGCGCATGGCGCCGTCGGGGGTGAGCGGGGGCACGAGCCGCGTCTTGACCTTGCCACGCTGGGGCGCTTTTGCCATGACCGCAATGGCGCAAAAGTGCTGGGGATCGGCGCCGGTCTCGCCGTTGTTACGGGTTTTCTCAAGGGGCATATGCGATCGATTCATGTTCCAGAGAACCAGTTGTAGCCCCGATCCTCCCAAAATCCCCCCGGGAACCGATTGGTCACGAAAATTGCCGTAATAAGCTTCGGGTTCTTGAATCCGAGCTTCGTTGGGACCCGAACCCTCATCGGAAAGCCCAAGCGTGGCGGCAATGTCCGGTCGGCGAATTTGAACGCGAGAATGGTCTGGCGGTGCAGCGCGCTCGGCATGTCGAGGCTTCCGTAATATCCGTCCGCGCAGAGAAAGCCCACATATTTGGCGCTAAGGTCGGCGCCCACGCGCTCCAGAAACACGCGGAGCGGCACGCCGCTCCATTTTCCGATCATGCTCCACCCTTCCACGCAAACGTGGCGGGTGATCTGAGTTTCTTGCGGCAGCGCATAGAGTTGGTCAAGGGTCCATGGTCGCTTGTCTGCAATGAGCCCGGCAAGCTCCAGCTTGTAGCTCTGGCCGTCAATTTGCGGAACCTTGTCTTCACCGTAGTAGGCGTTGGAGCGAAAATCCCGGATGACGGCACTTTCCGAATAGGTCGGCGCCAATCGATTGGGATTGAAGAGAGCGGCCTGCACACGATCGTTCCAGCGGCTGATCCCGTTGAGCGCGCGTTGGACGTCGTCGTCATCGGTGAGATCGCAACCGGCGAGGAGCGCCAAGGCCCCCACGCTCAAACTCCGACCGAAAAAGAGGCGGCGCTCGACATCGATCAGCCGCCCCGAGCGCCGAAGCCGGGTGGGCAGCGCCTGAGCCCCGGGTCTATGGACGTTCGGCTGGCCGCTCAACGTTTGCCTCCCGCGTTCAATGTCGGCGAATGGTCGGGCTCGCGCATCGCGGGACTGGAGGCACGACCGAATATCATCGCAACGAGCGTCTTAGGCACGAGCAACGTGAGCGCCAAATGCACGACGAGGAAAAGCACGATCGCGCACATACCGAAGAAATGGACGATGCGCGCAATGTCGTAACCGCCGAATAGCCAGGCGAGTTCCCGGAACTGCGTCGGCTTCCATATCGCAAGGCCCGAGACGATCATCACGATAATCGCAGCCACTACCGCGATATAGGCGCCCTTCTGGACCGCATTGTACCGCCCGAGCCGGTGCCCGAGCCGAAGCCGAAGGGCAGAGACGAAATCACGGAAGATCGCGCGAGCATCGAGAGGAAAGAAGCTTCGGCGGAAATGACCTGAACCGAATCCATACCCGACATAGATCACGAATGAGACGGCAAGCAGCCACATTCCCGCAAAATGCCATTGCAAGGCGCCGGCCAATCCGTCCTCGTTATGGACCGCCTCCGACATTCCGACGTCGCCGCCGAGTGTGATTTCGAAGGGGAAGCGGAATGGAAATATCGGACTCCAATCGTAAATGCGCCAGCCGCTGGCAATCATGATAATTACGGCAATGGCATTTCCCCAATGCGTTAAGCGCACGAGACCCGCATGGGTCTGGGTGTCGCGCCGCGAATTTCCGGCGTTCGATGTCGGGCTATGATCGCTCATGGCCGAGTATCATTGTCGCAGGAAAAGAATTGCGAGGCCATCGGAAGACCATTATCCAACGATCTCGAGCCCACTTGCCATGAGTTCGGGCAGCACCTCGGTGCTGCGAAGAAAATTCAGAAATTGCGGCGCGGCGCCGGTCGCGTCGGGGAATGTCAACGCGGTCGAATAGACAACCGGTGAATAAGCGTCGTCGGGTATTGCCGCCAAAATCGTGAGGTGCGGTTCCGCTGCCACGTTCGTGCGGTAAACGACGCCGCGCTTCACAACGCCCGTGGCGAGAAGATAGACAACACCCTCCGTACTCTCCGACCCGACGATCTTGCCTTCGAGAGACGACCAGACGCCGAGACGATCGAGCGCAGCTCTCGCCTCAATCCCCGCGGCTGATACGCTAAAATCCGCGATGGCGAGTTTGTTGTCGCCGATCAGTGCAGCAATTTTCTCGCTCGACGCGGTCACTGCATCCGAGGGAGGCGCTTCGTTCCATCCAACGACGACGAGCCGATTGCGCCAGGACAGCCTGACCGACTCCGGTCGCACGAGTTTCCGCTCAATCGCGGCGTCGGCCTGCACCTTGCCCGTCGCCACAAGTAAATCGCAGCGTGCGCCGCGCGCAATCTGTTCGAGTAGCAAGTCGGACCGGGCAACGAAAATATTCAGCCGCGTGCCACCCCGCGCGCGCCATCGGCGTTCCACCCGCTCGATCGCCGGCCGCAAAGTTTCCTCACAGAAGACGACAATGTTGGTTTGGCGCGCAGGTGCCGCCGCCGAAACCGGTGCACTATAAGCTGCACTCGCGATCGCAATTGGCGTGCACAGTGCGAACGAGCGTCTTGTCGTCAACAGCATTGCGACAATATAGCTCCGGGCATTTGAGACGCCGCTTCACGATTGTGTCATTTGCCGTGACAAGTAAACGAACAATCGCTCCAGGTATGTTAGGTGGTGCTTGCGCATTCATCGCCCACCGATCAATCCTGGCCGGTTCGAATGGAAGACGATGACCAAATGAATTTGTTGCAAGCGCTATCCGCACTCGCTCGCCGGTTGCCGCGGACTGAGCTTTCCCTCAGGCGAATGCCGTTATCGGTCGGCTCGAATATCCCTGCGATTGGGATGGGGAAATTTCTGGCGCAATAGATCCATCGGCGTCGCACAGGCGATAGCCGCCTGGAATGGTAAGGATGACACGTGGATCTTTGGGATCGATTTCGATCTTCTGGCGAAGGCGCCAGATATGCGTCTCGATCGCGCGGCTCTCGAAATCGCCGGAAGCTCCCAATGCATCATGGGCGATCTCCTTGCGGTTTGCCCCGTCGTTGCCACGCCGGTAGAGATACTTGAGGATTGAAAGCTGGGCAGCACTGAGAACAATTCTTAGCTCTCCGCCCCTGCCAACAAGCCGCCGGTGTGCGCATTGCATCACGTAAGGACCAATCGGCAGCATTGCATCTTCGGCCTGCCCGGCGTTGCTGAGATGCGCGCGCAGCCGTGCGAGCAAGACGGCCGTCGAATATGGCTTGACCAGATAGTCGTTGGCGCCGACGCTGAGGCCCAGGATGACTTCGGCGTCGACGCATGGCGCTCCCAACAGAATCACCGGCGCGCGGTAGCCGCGACGGCGGATAATACGGCAGGCTTCGCAGGCATCCATGTCCAAAAGAGGGTCATCGAGCACCACGGCATCGTAGTGCCGCACTGTCAGCCGGCCGACGAGTGCAGCGCCCGATTGGACCGGGTCGATCGAATAGCCGCCACTTGCGACGAATGCGTCGCCAAGTGCCGTGCTCATGCCGCAATCTCGGCTTGCAAATATCAAATGCCCAACGCGCGGCGGTTTGCCCGACTCAATCGCGCGAAGGTGCCGCTCTGACGCCGAGGGCATTTTGCCGTATGTCGTGACCATACGCAGAAGACGAAAAGACGCTCGTTTCGTTACAGTTCATCCAAGACTGTCGGAATTAAGGGTTGTCGCGACGCTCGAGTAGTCGCCGGATCGAGTCTAGCTGGGCTTGAAGGTCGTCCGGCTCCGCCGCGGCGCGCAGTCGCACGAGCCCAATTGTCGCGGCGAACTGCCGAATGAAGCGCCGGCAATGCACGCAAATGGCGAGATGCAACCGGAAATGGATCCGATCGCGGAGGGAAAGCTCACCATCGAAGTGAGCACCGATTCTATCGCTTATGTCGTGGCAGGAATACATCTTCACTTTACTTTCTCTCGTGCGCGTCAATCGCCATCCACAGACGCTGGCGCGCCCGATGCAACAGCACCCGTACGCTAGACGCGGGAATGTCCAAAATGTTGCAAATCTCGTCGAAGTCCAACCCATCCATGTCGCGCAGCGTCAGTACCGAGCGCTGCCTCGCAGGCATGGCGTGGAGGGCGGCATCGATGACGGCGGCAAGCTCGCGCGTTGCCAGAAGCGCTTCCGGCGTCTCGTGGGACCAAATGGCGGGCGGCGGCCGCCAATGGCCGTCGGGAGCGAATCGGTCCACGAGTACTTCGTCTTCAAGGCTTTCACTCTCCCCCGTACGCGATTCCTTGCGCAGCCGATCGATCGCCTCGTTGCGCGCGATTCGAAGCAACCATGAGCGCAGGCTCGATCGCCCTTCGAAGGATGGAAGTGCTGCAATCGCCTTGATCCACGTCTCCTGCGCGACTTCCTCGGCGAGGGCGTCGCCGACGATCGCGCGCGCGAGCCGCCGCAGGGCCCCGTGATGTCTCTCCACGAGCGTGCGATAGGCAGCCGCCTCGTTCCGCAGAAGCCGAGGCAGAAGCGCGGTGTCCTCAGGATTCATCCTGCCGTATTAGGGACAATAGCGCCTCGTGGAAAGCGCACCCTCACCCCCTGCACGATCGGGCCGCTTGCCGTTTCGCAATCCGCTTCGCCGGACGCTTCAATTACTGCTGCCCGAGAATTTCTTGCCTCAGATGGCCGCCGATCAAGTCGCCGGCGGTCGGTGGCGCCACATTATCCAGCACACTGACACGGGCACCCGGCCCCGCGATGACGTTTTTGCTAAAATATTCCGCGAGCCCTTCTTTGGGGTTGGTGTGCTCTATATGTTTCCATTTTGGCGCCACATTCACGATCGCGATGGCGTCGACCGTGACACCGGCCGCTGCCGCCGCATCACGCGCTGCGGTGACGGGACGGCCGGCCGCATTCGTGCCGTCGGCCATGATCGTGACGATCCGCCGGTCGGCCGTAATACCGCTCGTCTGAATATGCTTGACGGCGAAATCGATAGCGCCGCTGATCGAGGCGTAGCCGGAGAACGAGCGCGGTGCGGTCAGCAGGTCTATCGTGAAGGTCGCCACGTCCCCTTCGTCCCTCAGGATGGTCCAATCGGCCAAGATCTTCTGTTGGGATTGGTCCGCAAATTCAATGAAACACACGGCTATCGCCTTGTGCTTGCCCGCCTGGATTGCCGCGATCGTTTCCTCGCTCATCAGGGCCGACGAGAATCCGTGCCGCTCCAGTAGGAATTCTGTCCCCTGGATACTAAGCGATACGTCGGCCGCGTAGACCAATTGGACGTCCACCGTTTCGGCGAAAGCGGAAACCGGCGCGAACAACACGACCAACATGACGAGCAGATGCCTTATTTTCCCCCCCATGATGCGGTCCCTATCGCATTTGAGCGCAATTTGCCCTTCGGCACGCAACCTCGGCGCCGGCGGCCCGTGAGCATAGCGTATCCTCTACGGCCGGTCGACCTTCACCAGGCGACAAAATTTCCGTGCCGCGATTGCGTTTTTCGTAAATCAAAATTGTTCGGCAGAGCGGTCGCCGGACTTGCTTCTGCGCATCTGGCCAAAAATTGTCACAACGATCGAGCCGATGGGATGCGTGCCCAAAGAACGTCACGAAGATGAACGAAAATACGCTTGCAACCGCGCGCCCCCGTCTTAAATGACCTGACATACACGCAATGTCGCGCGGCAACGCGGTGATCTCGTTGGCCGGGCGGTCATTCGCGCACGGGCAAAACGTCGGTGGAGGGACGAATTGCATGAAATCGGAACAGAGGATCTGGGAGACGGCGTCCACGCTTGTGGATTTTGCAGGTGACAGAGCGCCCTCTTATGCGTCGAAATGGGCACATCAATTGCTTGAAGCCGGCGATGTAGAAGCTCGGGCCAACTGGATGAGGGTAATGGTCGCGTGCAAAGTCATTCTCGCAAAAGACGAGATTTCGCAGCGCGAGTAAACACCGCACATCTGAGAGACCTACTTCGATTCGAGCACCGCAATCCCATCCCAGGATGGACCTGGCGGCGTAGCAGAGAGGCGGCGCGCGCGCTCGACGAAAATCCGCGACGGCGTGTCGCCGGCGGCAAGTTCCTCGAAGAGGGTCGCGGCGGCTTCGAACTGGCGTGCGCGGTACGCGGCGAGTGCGGAGGAAAAGGTGTCCCTGAGCTTGAGTTTATCCGCGCTCATTGCGTCCGCAACCGCAAGCGGCTCGAATATCGATACCGCACTTTCGCGCCCTACCACGCGAACGCGGTCGATTTCGCGCCACTCAATCGAATTGCCCACGGCCACGCGCGTCGGCTCAGCCGCGAGGATCGTGGTACCGTAGGTCTTGTTCGCTCCCTCGAGGCGCGCCGCCAAATTCACGATATCGCCCATCGCCGTGTAATTGAACCGACGGCGAGACCCGATGTTTCCCACGAGCGCTTCGCCCGTCCCGAGTCCGATTCGCGCTTGCAATTGATGACCATGGAATTCCGGCGTGTCGCGGTTGAGAGCGACGAGCCGTTCACGGCATCGGAGAGCCGCCCGCACGGCGTGCTCGGCGTGCTTGGCGTCATCCAGCGGTGCGCCGAAAACAGCCGAAATCGCATCACCCACGAACTTGTCGACAAACCCACCCTCCGACTCGATGATGTCGGTCATCGCCGTGAGGTACGAATTCATGAGCGTCACCAGCTGGCTTGGCGCGAGACGCTCGGAGAGATTCGTAAACCCCGCGAGATCGGAAAAGAGCACGGTCACCTTGCGCAGCTCCCCGCCGAGCTCGGGTTGTCGATCCGACTCGAGCATTCGATCGATGAGGGCGGGGGCCAAATAGAGACTGAAGCTGCTCCGTAGTAATCGCCGATCCCTGTCTGTCACGGCAAATCGATATCCGAGCAGGAGTGCCGTGGCGAGCGCTGCACCGAGCGGAGGAGCCACGAGAGGAACAACCACATCGTGCGCGAAGGCGAACGTCGCGATTCCGATCCACAGCACGCTTCCGCCCACGAGAACCCCACCCGCGGCTAACGGCCGGAGCGCCATCGTTGCCACGGCACCGCCCAGCGTCACCAGGAGAAGAAGTATGAACGGCGCTGGCGGAGCGGGTTCGTAAAGCCCATCGCCGCGCAGGAGATTATCGACCGCTGTCGCGAGCACGAAAACTCCGGGAATCGAGTCGCGCACGAGGTCGCTGCGAAAGAGATCGCGCATCGGCGGCAAGGCACACCGCTCGCCGGAGCTTGGGTGGTCGGGTTCCGTGATGAACCGCATCGAGGTAAGTTTGCGGTCCTCCACATCGAGCACGCCGCCAACAAGCACGACCTTGCCGGCAAAATGCTCCTGGAAGAATGCGGCGTTTCCGGCTGCGGCACAGGCATGGAGGTCCGCGAGGGAATAGGAAGGGATTGCATCCCCGCCTTCGAAATTGACCAGCATGGATTTGTGCGCGGAGCCCGGGATTTCGTAGCCCCCCAGTGCCAAGGCACCCGAACGGGTCGGCTGGGGACTGGCGCCAAGGGCGCGTGCCGCAAGCTCGAGCGCCATCGACGGCTCGGTTCGCGTGCCGCCCTCTGGATTCTCGCGCTCGAATGTGAGCGGGATCTTCCGGATTACGCCGTCATCATCGGTGAAGAGGTTGGTTGAGCGGATGTTCTTTTGGTTTCCGACCGCAAAGCTTTGGGCGGGAAACGGATGGATGGGAAAGCGCTGGTGCTGTGCTTCACCCAGGACGATCTTTCCCTCTTTGGCGGCGTTCTGTAGGGCAAGCAAGAAGTCACGGTCGAAGCCGGGAACGTAACGCTCGACGGACGCTGGGAAAATCGCATCGAACCCGACGACCTTCACGTTTGCGGCGACGATTGCGTCAAGGACCGATGCGATCTCGCGCGTCCAGAGCGCCTGCGGGATTTCAGCAAAGGGCGGGGTGTGGAAAGTCTCTTCGTCGATTGCAACGACGACGGCGGGCGAGGTGGCTGGATCGTAGCGGACGGATACCACCTTGCTTCGGAGCCAGAACAGAAAATCGATCGAAATCCCAGAAAGCCGCGTCGTCGGGCCGAGGCTCATCCCGACGCTCACGGCGAAAGCGACCAGGACGGCCACGGCCCAATCCCGGCGCCGATGGGAGCCCTTGGCGCTGCTCCGCCTAGAGCTGGAGGAGCCTTGCTGCAAACGCAACCTCGCCCGGTTGGGCCAGTGGGTCGATCTTGAAGACGACGCTGCGACCCTTGACGCTCGCCCGATAGACCCCGCCCGGCGCCAGCGCCACCTCGTGCTTCGCGCAGTCGTAGAATTTCCCGCGCATGAGCTCCTTCGCAGGCAAATCGAGCTCGATCTTTTCGCCCGCCTCATCGAGACGTTCGATAACGAGCTTTCCGCCACCGCGAAGGTCGATAAGCGGGCTTAGCCCATAAAGAGTGCGCTCGATGGGAAACTCGGCCGTCCGCACACCCGGCTTCGGTGGCGCACGAAACACGACGACGCCGCTATTTGCGGCTTGCTCGGTCGTCAGATGAAGATGACCGCCGTCGCATTCGACCTTTTCGCGCTGTACCGTGCCGCCAACGACATCGCTTTGATCCGTGCGGATCGTTACCACGCCGCCGGTAATCTTTTCCCGCGTGCAGGAGTGAAAATAGCTGATGATGAGCCTATCCGAGGCGCCTAGTTGAATCACTTTGCCGCTCGAGAGATAATCCATGACCGCGACCCCCGCGGGCTTTCCGGATATATCTTCGACCATTGCGACGGGATCACCCGCCGCTGCAGGCGGCGCTAGAAACGAGGCGCCGAACAGAAGGGAAAACACCGTCAAATGCCATCTCGCCATGACACATGCCTCGACTGAATCGAAGTGTTCCTAGCTTTACTCCCGCGACTTCTCCCGCAACCGTCCCGGCATAGTCTCGCCTTCTCACACTTATTCTGGCAGCTCAACCGCCTCGACCCCGCCCACCGTCTCCGACGAGGGAAAAAGGCGCCCAGAAGATCGGGTGAGCGTAGCTGAAAAGGGGGTGGTCTTGTGATGAATCGACGAAGCCAGGGCCGTCGATGAGCTCGAGCATCGACTGGCGCAACGCTTGGGCTCGGGAAAGTCCCGCCGGGTCCACTTCATGACGAAACAGGGCAGTCGTAAGCGCTTGTGCGGAGTTTGTTTCCACCGGCCAATTCGATACCAACACCGCTCGCGTCCCCGCATAGAAAAACGCCAAGCCCAACCCCGAGACCGCATCGGCGCCAGCACCGTTGCCCGCGGCCGTATTGCATGCCGAAAGCACCACCCATTCCGCGTTGAGTTTCAAGTCGAGAATCTTGCTGGTCGTCAGCAATCCATCCCCACTCACGCCAGCGACTTCCGGGGATGAAAGTGCCAGCGCCGGCTCCATAAGCCCGTCGAGATCGCCGGGAACGAGGCCATGCGTCGCGAACATAATCACCCGGCGATCATCGAGCTTCATGGTTCGCACCATATGCTCGTTGGCGCGCAACCCGAGAATCACGTCGGCACGCGGGTCCGCCTTGAGCGCTATTGCGACTTGACGCACTTCCTCGGCTGTTTCCGGAAGGCGAGGCAGCAATCCCAATTCGGCTTTATTGACCGTCTCGGTCTTTGGAACGCTCCGCAAATGCAAGGGCACGCCGCGGGTTACGAGCTTCCCCGCCCCGCCTCGGCTCTGAAGTGCGGCCATTTGCGTTCCACCAGCACCGGCTTCGCCCTGTGCTGCCTCTTTGGCGTTGAACCACGGATCGCCAAAGCCGATGAAGGGCTTCGGTGCCGCCTTGCTCGCTTGCGAGGAGCGCAGTGCGGTGAGCGACGCGACGGACGGAAGTGCGTCGATCGCGACATCGCGAATCAACCACGGCACCTTTTTGTAACGAAAGAACGGCGTTTGACCCTCCCCCTCGGGCTCGAGGCTCGTTGGCGTCGTCACCAGGAGGCCGAGTGGCAATTGCGCCAAAGCGCCGTGCGCGACGACAAGGATGCTCTTGGCACCCTTCCAGCCCGCTTCGACGGGCTTGAGCAATAGCGTAAACAGCTTGTAGGCAAGCGCCACATTGAAGGGCGGTATCTCGCCCAAGGTCGAGGCGTTCGGGTCGAGCGATTTGCGCAATTCGCCCACGACAGCCTCAAGCTCGTTCCTCGTCAGAGCAACGGCGGCGAAGGCGGCGGGACCGTCTTTTCGCACCGCCCAGACGTAAGTGCGCTCTTTTGCGGTGTAAGTGGCAAGCAGCGCTTCGTCCGGTTCGAGTGTTGCCTGTGCCTGGGCGATCGTCGCGGGTTTGGGGTCAATCAAATTCACGTAATCGGGAAAGCGCTTTTCGATCTCAGTGCGGATCGTCGCACGCGCTGCGCGCAATTGGTCGATCTGACCCCGAAGGGATTCGACCGCTTTCGGATCCTGCTGATCGGATGGCATCTCGATGATATCGGATATCGTCCCATTCAGGGTCACGATCTGGCGCTGGGCGTCCTGTTCGCGGCGCACGAGGTCGGCGAGTGCCGGATCGCCAACGGCCGAGCGTGCTGCGGAGGCGGTCAGCGCGCGCTGCACCGCGCGCCCCCGTGCCGCGTCAGCGATCCGGAACGCCTCGGCATAAGAGTCACGGGCGTTTTCGCCGTTCTGATTGGCCAAGACGTCGAGATAGCCCTCGAGTATCCGGTGAAAGCGTATCTCCTGGCCAGTGCCCCCGCTTTCGTCCTCGATGACTTGACGCGAACCCTGCAGGAGGATCGCTACAGCCGAGGCAAATTCCGGCAGCGCTTCGTTTCCCTTTCCGGTCGCCGCGAGTGCAAGGGCGTGGAAGCCGTGTGCTTCGCCCGTGTTGTAGTGCTTATCGCCCAACGCCTTCGTGCGGTATTGTACGGCGTGCTGAGCAATTTCGAGTGCCGCATCGTAGCGTTTGCCCTCGACCAGTGCGTAAGCATAGTTCAAATCGCCGCCTATCAATCGTCGCTGCAATTGCGGGTCTTTCGAGAGTGCCTGCTCAATTGCGTCGTATTGCGCCAGCGCGTCGGCCCAGCGCTGCTCGATAACGAGCACGTCGGCAAGATTTCGACGTGCGGCGTTGAGCGAGAGCGAGCTTGGCTCATGCCCCGCGCGGACGAGTGTGTCGATCGCGACGCGCTGCAGCTTTTCCGCCTCCGGATAACGACCTTGCTGGGCGATGATGAACCCCAACGCTTCGATCAGGAACGCCGTCTCCTGGCTGTAGCGGCCGCGGATGTGCAATTGATCGAGCAACGCCTTGCGCACTTCGATCTCGCCTTCCACGAGACGACCTTGCTGTGCCAGGTTGAGTGCCAAGTCGCGGATCACGAAATCACGGCCCGTCTCGAAGTATCCTGCCGGAAATTGCACGTCCCAGTGCTTGGCATCCTCGACCAGGGCGGTTTCCTCGGCGACGGCGCGTCGGTAAAAAGGCTCGGCCTCGGCGAATTTGCCTTGGCCCTGGAGGAATATCGCGCGGCTCCAATCGACCAGCGCCTTAAAAAGATTGATACGCGCTTGCGCTCGTGGGCCTTTCCACGAGGGAACTCGTGCTAGGGCCGCTTCGCCCTTGTCGAGCCATGATTTTGCTGCGTTCATATCGCCAAGACGAACGTTCAGGTCCGTGAGATGGTAATAATGCGAGAAAACAGCCCCGCGCAGGCTCGGCGTGCTTTCCGCAAAGCCGGCAGCCTCTTCGTGAAGTTTTAAAGCCACCCGCAAATGCCCGAATTTCTGCTCCGCACTCGCGAGGAAATTGACGTACTCGTTATACTTGTCGGGGTAGGTATCGCGAATTGGGCGAATGATCTGGACGGCTTCGCCAAAGTCCGCGACCGATTGATCGGCGCGCCCGATGGCGCTGGCTCCCGAACCGCGCTCCGCGTAGAACTGCGCCGCTTCCGCGCCACTTAGACCTGCGGGGGGCGTCGTGTCGGCCTTGATTTTCTCGGCTGCCAGCCTGGTGGCATCCGGCTTTTCCTGATCGAGGACTGCGGTAATGTCGGAGATCGTGCGCGGCGGGGGTGCTGAAGTACCATTCTCAGCCGCCGAAGTGATCTTGCGCGCTTCGTCGATGGAGACGGCAGGCGCCTGCGCGGGTGCGGACGGGTCGGCGCCACTTGCTGCAGGCCCGCCACCTGACGGCTGGACGGCCTCGGTACGATTTTTCTCCCCGGCTTGGGAGGTTGCGAGGGCAACCTGGACGATGATTGCCGCAACTGCCAACGCCCCCAGTCCATACCGGACCGACGAAAGTGCGTACGCCTTGCGAAAATCAAGGAACCTCATGGCCGTCCCCCGGACCATTAAGCCCTCATTCCAATCCCTGCGAATATCTTAGTTTTATCGGCCACCATTAAAAAGGCCGCCCCTGGTCCTTGCACCTCCCTTCCCTCGCCCGAATCTTACCATGCCCGATTTGCCTGTCTGTGCGCGAGCGCACAGGCGGCCACGAGTCCCGCATTCAAGGGCCGATATGCAGCATGACGACGAGCCTTATCTCGTTGCCCTTGAGGTCGAGAGGTGGCGGTTGGAAAGGGGCGCTTTGTTGAATCATCTGCATGCCGGCCCTGTCGAGGAGATCGGCACCCGAAGACTGTAACAGACGCAAGCGAAGCAGGTGACCCTGGCGGTCGATGAAGATCGCGTATTGTGCCGTTCCGCTGATGCCAAGCGAACGAGCTTCGGGCGGGTAAACGCGGTTACGGTCAATGTCCTGCCGGATCTTCTCGAGATAGCGATCGCCCCCGCCCTGGCCGGGCTGAAGCTCTGTGCTGGTTTCGGCGGTCCTTGCGGGCGGCCTTTGGGGCGAGGTCTCGGCATCCGGAGCCGTCGGATTCGGAGGTGGCGCTGGCTTGAGCTGCGGCAACGGCTCCAGGGAGGCGATCGCCTCGTTCGCGTGTGGATCGACGGTGGGCGATTTGACGGGCGGGTTTGCAGGTGCTGCGACGGCGTCCGGTGCTTCAGGTGCCGCAGGGATGCCTTGCGCCGGCGTTTCGCGCGCCGGTTCGGCCTTTTGCGGTGGTGCAGCCGGCGGTTCTGGCGCTGGTTCCTCGCTTGTTTTTGTCTTCTCTGTCGGCAGGCGCCCTGCTTCTCGATCGGGATCATTGCCCGACACGCTCACGCGAACTTGCGCGTTTTCCAGGGGGATCGTTTGCGGCGCACTTGGCGTTTTGGCGGGAGGTTGGGGCGGGGGCGCCATGACGAGGTCGACGGCGATGGTTGGCGTCGGCGGCAATACCTCCATGGGGAAATGAACGAGCAGGAGCGCAATCACGACCGCGTGAAGTAGAAATGCGCTGCTTCGCGCAAGGGCGCGTCGACGCCAAGCCCAAGTGTCCTTCGACGATTGGACTGCGAATATCCGTGTCGCAACCAGTCGCCTCGCCGTTGAAACCCCGGGCATGCCCAGCGTCTCCGCATCCGCGCCCGCCTTACGATCGAGCGAATGCCAAAATTGCACAGACTTCACTGGCCGGCACAAACCTCAACGCTACTGGTTCCACCCGTGCATTTGGATTTGTTCGGGAAATACCACGCCGGGGCCGACTCGCCAGGTGTATCGAACGGCCCCGCAGGCAGTGTTTTGCCCTGTTCCTTCGCCTCCGCCTCATCGACAGCATTCACGACAGTCCAAAGCTTCGCCTGTGTCTTTGCCCGAGCATCTCGCTCGCTCGCATTATCGGATTTGCCGCTCTGAGCAATGTCGCCGGGAGAGGGTTTGAGAATGCGAACGATTTGGCCATAAACCTTTGCCAGGTCACCCGTGTAGGAATCGCCGTTCTCCATGACGACCGTCGGCGCGTCGATGCAAATCTCCAACTGCATATCAGTGAGATTCCTGATCCGCACATGGAGGTCGTCGCCTAATCCCTCCAGCTGGATCATGTGCCGAGAAAGCGCTGATTGAAGCGTGACTGGTGCGCCATCCTGAACTTTGACGACGGCCGTACCCAAGGTGGGCGGCGCACTGCCCAAAATCGCTCCAGATGCCGGTGCTGCCCTTGACTGGTCGAGGCAAAATGCGCTCACGTCGTCGTAGCCGCCAGGTGCAAGCTTGTGGCAACCGGGACCAATGACCATCCTTTGTGAACCGGCGGTCGAGCCCGCCATAGCGGCGTAGCTATCCGGCGTCACCAGGCTTGACGCGAGAGCGACCATGACAACGCCCATTCCGGCTCGCAGCGCCTGCCCTGCCAATCCACGCCTCACGACATCAACCTCCTGACTGGATATGATATATCTAGCCGGCATTGTCGAGAAACCCGGCGCATGCCGTCGCCACCTCGACATCCCCGCATGAGAAATGGCGGGTCGCTCCAACAGGCCAAAACGGGCCTGTTACCGGGCGACGGCATCGCATATGTTTAGCCCACTCGCGCAGGCAGCGAAATTGCGACACCTTCCGGCCTGCCAGGACCTTTGAGCGGTGCGAATCCGGCGTGCGCGGCCATAGTATTCTTCTCGTCCTTCAAGAGGCCCTGCGTTCAACGGCAGCCGCTACCCTGCTCGCCGCGATCTGGATTTTCCCAGCGCATGCACATCCGCATGTGTGGATCGGCGCTGACGTGGCCCTCCAATTTAAGGACAAGAGGGTCGCTGCGATGAAGATAACGTGGGTATTCGACGATATCTTTACCGAGTCGACGATAGAGGATTTCGGAAAAAAAGAGAGAGGCAAGATCGATCAGTCGGAGCTGAAGGAGCTGGTGGCGGCAAGCTCGAAGTCGCTCAAGAAGTACAGCTATTTCACATATCTTCAGATCGACGGCAAACGGCGGACCGTGACCGAAGTGCAGGACTTCACGGCTGAAATCGCAGATGGCCTGCTCGTCTATCACTTCACCGTACCCGTCGATCCTCCCGTGGATCCCCGCGTCCAGCCCTTTGAGTTCCTGCTTTACGACGAGACCTATTACGTCTATCTCGCCATGGCGAAAGGCCACAAGGTCACGTATGAAGGCGACGCTCCAGCCGACTGCAAAGAAACGCGCTCGACGGACACGACAACGCCGCTCTATTTCGGCTACGACTATCCGACCTTGATCAGGATATCTTGCAAATGAAGCGTTACCGCCATCTGCTCGTTACCAGCGCTATTTTTCTCCTGCTCGTCGCATGTTTGGCCGCATTGGCGAGCACGGATGTCGGTGCTGCGGGCAGCTTGCACCCGGCGATTGCATGGATCAATGCAGTCCAGCGCAGTCTGTACGAGATCCTGGCCAACGCGGTGCGCCACGCGCATGAGCGGTCGTCGCCTTGGCCCCTGCTCGTGCTATTCGCTGTCTCATTCGCGTATGGCGTGCTCCACGCGGTCGGGCCAGGCCACGGAAAGATCGTGATCTCATCTTATCTTGTGGCGAGTGGAAGCCAAGCGCGGAAGGGCCTTCTGATTTCGTTCGCCTCGGCACTTGTCCAAGCGGCGTCGGCGATTATCCTCGTCGGCGTTTTGGCTCTGGCGCTCAACCTCACGCGAATGGAGGTCGACCAGAAAGGTCAGCTCCTCGAGGAGGCCAGCTACGCCTTGATCATCCTACTCGGTGTGTGGATGCTCGTCTCAACCTTTCGCGCCGGAGCCCATTGCGCGCACCTTCACGCCCATCATGGAGCGGACGCTCGTCACGACCAACACATCCACGAAGACTCCGAGGGGACGCCTTCATCCGCAATCGAGTTCGGCCCGCTTCGGCACGACTGGCGCCATTACCTCGCGGTCATATTCGCGACGGGAATACGACCCTGCAGCGGCGCCATTCTTGTTCTTCTTTTCTGCTTGGCGCAAAAAATATTCGTGGCGGGAATCGTGGCGACATTTGTGATGGCGCTCGGCACTAGCATAACGATTTCCGCTCTAGCGTTACTTGCCGTGGCGTCGCGCCGAACCGCCCTTAGCGTTGCCGCCGGGGATTCCGAGTGGCAATCGCGGATCCACATCGGACTTTCGGCACTCAGTGCGGTCATCGTGGTCGCTGCCGGCTGTGTCCTCCTATTTGCGAGTTTATCCCAGCCGCTGTCGCTCTGAAGTTCAAACGAGATTTGGCAAGGAGGCCAGATCAGGGTTTGCGCCGGAGGAGAACCTCGGCCACTTCGATTCGGTAAGCGAGGACCGCGGGCAATAGGGCGCCAAGGAGACACGCGCCAAGCGCGAGGAGTGGTATATAAATCTCCGCCTCCGCAAGCGTACTGCCGTCGAGCGCCATAGCGCCTGCCTCAGGAACCAACTTTCCGATCAGCCCGGCGCCGGCGTGTCCGAGCATAATCCCGATCACGGCGGCGGAAAAGGCCACGATCACCCCCTCGACAAGAACGAGCCACAAAAGTCCTGCTGGCGAAGCCCCCAGGGCGCGCATTATCGCAAAATCGTATCGCCGTTTGCGCATAGCGTTGAAAAGTGCAGTGCAAACACCCAGCGCCGACATTGCAATAAAAACGCCCGCCATGACGCGCAGCATGTCGCCACCCGCGCCGACGAATGCGAGAAACCGCGTCGCCTCTTGCTGCGGTGACGCCCATTGCAACGTCGGGCGTCGGTCGACGTATTGCTCAAGCCTATCCAATGAGGCCGGGGACTTGAGCCGGATCAGCATTGCGGTTACTTCCCTAAGCGAATTCCCCACGGAACCGTCCCCTTCGGGGCTCGCTTCCGAGCTGCCGCCGAAGATCATCGATTTCGCATGGGCATACTGTACCTCATGTACCCGCCACACGCTTTCGACCGACGTCAAGACGAGCCGGTCGATAAGGGTCCCCGTTTCACCGAGGATGCCGACGACGCGGTAGGGTGTATCCTTATGTTCGTCGCCTCCGCCGAAGACGCCGTGGATGCCGACGAAACTGTCACCAATTCTTAAGCGCGATCTTTTCGCAACCGTAGCACCCAAGACGGCTTCAAGCGGAATCGTCCAGAACCGGCCGCTGTTCAATTTTGCGCCATATTGGGCGGAATAATCCGGCTCGGTTCCGACGATGCGAAACCCATCGTAGCTGTCGCCGAGCGCCATCGGTATCGCCACCGCCACGCCAGGATCCTCTCTCAGCGCTTGTGCCTCCGGGAGAGGAATATTCCCAGTCGGGACATCGGCCTGATACACGGTGGACAATACGAGCTGCAGGGCACTTCCTTTGGCGCCGACGACAAGGTCGAATGGCTTGGCGTTGCTCGTCATGCGCTCAGTGAATTGGGATTCGAACAGAATGACGAAGACCACCGTCCCAAGGCCAATGGCGAGGAGCAACACTTGAAGCAAGCTCTCGGGGGCTCGCGCCTTCAAATAAGAAAGACTGATGGTCAGATGGTTCATGTTCAGACGTTTTCACGACCACTTATATGATTCTTCGCCAAATGGCCTGTCGCCTGGACACTCTGTCCGGCCTTGCGTGCGGCGGGGAATGCTATATCTTAGCCCTAGAGGGGCTTCAACCGGTGACGGGGATTTTGCCCATGAGCAGAAAATTGGATCGGCGTGCATTCCTTCTTGGCACAGTTGGCGCTAGTAGCGCTTTAGCCTTGTTTTCCGGGGGCCGGCCGGCGTCGGCTTTCGTGACCGAGCGCATACCGCCGCAAAGTGCGCTTGGCGTGGCGTATAGGGATCGCTGCAGTATCGACCCGGTACATGCCCAGATAATGGCGAAACTTGAGAAAAACCTCGCTGAGCGAACGGGAACGCCAGGCAGCTCGGTCTCGATGACGGAATATTGCCCCTTCTGCGGCTGCCCGATTGTTGCAACCCGGCGCTTTGACTGAGGCTCCGAAAAGGCAATATCCCCTTTTCGCGGTGCGATAGGATTTGCCACCGTCAGAGGAGCAAATCCGTCGCCCCTTCGGTCACTTGATTTTGTCGAAGTCGATCTTCTTGAAATCGGCAAGCGAAAACGGTTTGCGCCCCAGGCGAACGTCGATCCACACGAATATGATCGTCAGGAAAAGGGGCAATATGAAGAGCAGGATTACGATCGAGCCGACGAGGGCATCGAAGCGGATCTCATCGATGTCCCTGGTAATCTCGTCGACCGGCACCACCATGCCGAGGTATTCGCGCTGACCGAATGGATTGGCGAATGCGCTGACACGCGCCAGGTAATCCCGCCCACCGACATCCATCATCCAGACCTTGCCGTCCAGGTGCTGGCGAAACTGCTCGAACAGTGCTGCGATAGCCGGAGCGCCCAGGCTTTCGATCTTGGTAGGAACCAAAATCGATTCACCCTCGTTCTTGACATTCTTATTGATCTTGCTCTCGTCTGGATAAGCCATGACGGTACCGTCATCGCCGAAGATGAAGGCCATGCTGGATGGCGTGATCTTCTGGTCCGCGAGGAAACTGGAAACCTCATGCAGTGACAGATCGGCGCCAAATACGCCCCCTTGCGAGCCGTTGAGACGCCGAGAGAGCGTTACGCCGATCTCTTGACTTGAGGCAAACAAATACGCGTCGCTCTGGTGAACATTTCCGTCCTGCGCCGCAACCGTGTACCATTGGCGCTTGCGCGGGTCGTACGTCGTTTCGTCTGAGATGCGCATCTCAATGGGCGTTCCGTCATTCGCCAGGAATGTCCAGCGCGTTGTCCGCTCGCCATTGTTGCCGCTCCCGATGAGTTCATGAGCGAAGACGGCTTGGTCAGGAGCACCAAGCTTCTGCCTTACCGCGGCGCGCTCGTCTCCGCTGATGCGCGTCACCATTTCGAAATCGCCGTTATCGAAGCCGACTTCCAGGGAAAAAATCTGCGGATAACGCCGCAGGCCCGACATCATCAGTGTCGGACGCTGGTCGTCAGGATCGGCGTCCATCTTGACGACCTGGGGGACCCGGGAGGAGAGAGAGACGATCGCGATCACGGGTTCGTAGAATAGCTTCACGCGATTGACGGTTTTGTCGCTGCTTTCGGCAAGGAGCCGCTCAGCGCTGGCAATTGTGAGCTTTGTCGTCTTCTGGAAGTTGTACCAGAGAATTCCGCCAAGCAAGCCGACGATGACGATTACCATCAGGACGGCAATGGCGATATAGATCCGCGTGCCGGACTCTGTCTTCTTGCCCTTCCCAGCCATGTGCGCCCCCATCGGATCACCCGCGCATTTTTGCGGGGCGCGTCGCGCAATGCACCGTCCCCGCGCCGACGCGGCCTATCCGACTTGGTTTAGAGCGCTAAAAGACTACCACCACGCTTCGTCCCGTCGCAATGTCACCCAGTCATCGTCGACGGCATTTCGCTTGCGGCAGGCTCGCGACCTCTCACATTCCATCTAATCACATTCCATCTAACGGATACCACCTTTGGAGACGATCCATTCACATAATCCGACATCCGTCACCGGTGGCAATCCGCGGTCTCAACTATGTAACAGTGGCGTCACCGAGACACCGCCGAGAGCCCTCCTAAGCTTTTGAAGCTATTTTGTTTTCGAATGCCAGCCGTACCTCCAACCATGGCATCCAATTTGCGTGAAGTTTTTGGCTGCGCTCATTGAAGAAGCGGTGGAATGGGGCGGAGGTCGGTCAGAGCAGCGAAACTGACAAGTTCTATCGGTAGGAGGGTGTCCGGCAGCATTGGCAACGTCAGCGGCAATGCAGGAGCGTAGGAGCAACGCGCACATCGGAACCCTTAGTACGCGACCACGCCGCGAAGGACGAGTTCAGTGCGGCAATAGGGTGTCGAAGGAGGGATAATGGGCGAGAAATTTCTGAGGCTGGCAGGGTTTGTCGAGCTGGAGGCCAGCGCCGATTCCGAGGGTTCTGTACTAATCAACGGACGTTCGGGAGTACTTTATTCATGTAACGCAACCGCTGCGATGTTGGCGTCCGAGTTGGTCAAGGGGGCCGACGTGGAATTGCTGCAAAAATTACTCATACAGCATTTCGAGGTGTCTGCGGACAAGGCACTGCGGGATATACATCAATTCATCGACGCTCTTAATGCGGCAGGATTGCTCGAAATAGTCGACCGTCCAATTATCCAAGTCGCCTAGTTGATCGGTGCGCAGATGTCATTGAGAACAGACATTTCAGTTTGCAATGTCTTCTGCGACTCTAAGTACTCGCCAACTAAATCCGTCGCTGCGCTGAGGGTCCCGCCATGAACCACGGCGCCGCATTACCCGCCGGTCGTAAGGCCGCAATAGCAATCACCGGGTTTGAAGGCTTGGACGTCGCCGGCTCGGGCTTATCCATCGCCCGCGCCCTGAGGGCGGCGGACGAGGAAGCCTCGCTCTTATTGGCTCTGACATCAGATTCCATACCGTCAGCGGGCATGGTGAACGGCGTCACGGACATGGCGGCGTTCGTTCCCGCGCTGCTAGAACACACAAGCGAGGCCATCGATCAGATATTGGCCCTGCACAAGTCCATCCCAATTCGAGCGCTGATACCGGGCAATAACGATCATGCGCAACTTTTAGCGCAGTCGGGCAACCGCCTGGCCGCATCGGGAATCCGGACGTTTCTACCGCAGCCACAATTATTCGATCGCCTTGCGCCGGAAGTGATGCGGAAATTTCTTGGTAACGTCCCCATCGAAATCATGGTGAGCGGGACGCTCGCGTCGATTGCCGATGCGATGGAATGTGCGGAAATCTTGGCATTCCCGACAACGCTTATTGCACAAAGTCAAAAACGGGTCGTGTGGTCGCCAAGTGAACTTCGCGCGCATTTGAAGCGACTCAACCCCAACTCCAATTCCAGAGTCCGTGCGGTGCCCGCCGATTTTAGCTCAGGCTATCGTGTCGCATGCCTCGCGGAAGACGGGGTACTTGGCCCTGTCGTCGTTACGCGCATTCTGGGCAGTACCAACGCGGGCGACGTTGCGGCAAGTACCGTCGTCGATGATCCGTACATTTGCTATTTGACGGCCCGAATTGTGGAGGCCCTCGAGTGGACCGGCCCGTTGGAATTCGAATTGCGACGATCTGTGGATACTGCGCCACTCGTCTTGATATGGGCGGAGTGCTCCTTGCCGAAATGGTCTATGTTAGCGCACTGGGCTGGATGCAATTTAGCGAGCGCCTTACTTAGCCGCATTGAGACCGGGAAGATGCCCGAAGCGAAAGCCGCGAGGGCTGGAACGATCGCGGCGCGCTGTACCTATGAGACGGTTCTCGCGCCTGAAATCGCGGCCGCGTTTTCGGAGAACATCGTCGCGCGCCACAAGTCGCCCACTCATGTGCCGAAAAAGACAACGAGTGGGCCGTCGGTAGCGGTAACAGGCTTAAGCGTCAGCGACGTGATTAATCCTGGCGTGGGGGTATCGCGGGCGTTGCGTGTTGGAACGCACGTAGGTCAATTGATTGGAATCGGTTATACCGCACTCGATGCGGGGGCGTACGATCCCGCTCTTTACGACGAAGTGTTTCGATTTGACTTTCCGAGGACAGCAGGAAGCTATCGGGCGCAGATATTAAGTGCGGCCAAGACCACCCGTATAGATGCCCTGGTGTCGTGCCTAGATGACGAACTTGTTTACGCGATCGCCATCGCTGACGATTTGGCCAAGAATGGAATTGCGACGCTGCTGCCCACTCTAGAGGCGCTTGAGAAGCGGTCGAAGACCACGCTGTTTGGCAGCGATCTTCGGGGCGATTGGGGGGCGTTCGCCATTCCGAGAAGTCAAGTCGTCGCTAATGAATACGATGCTCGCAAAGCCGTTTCACTTTTCAACAATGCGGCTGTCGTCAAAGGAGCGCGGTATCTCTGCACCCCCGTCCACAACGCAACTGAAGCCGCCTCGGCGTGGCGACGCCTACGGTCTCAGGATTCTTTTGGCAGGGTCATAATTCAGGAGCAATTGGACGGCCCGTCCTATGCGGTGAGCGTCGTCTGCAATCGCAAGCACGAGGTGGTTTCCTCGTTGACAATCAGAAAAGAAGCTCTTTGCCCGCGCGGGTCGACCTGGGGAGCGGTCAGTGTTTCCGAGCCCAAGTTGGAAGCCGCATTTGGGCAAATGCTACGGGAGATCGGCTGGGTCGGGCCTGCGGAGGGCGAGTTCATGTTGGATCGCCGTCGCCGCCGCTTCTATCTGATTGAAGTGAACCCCCGGTTTACCGCTTGGATCGCAGCGTCTGCGATGATGGGGCCGAATCAACCGCTGATCGCCGTGAAACTTGCGCTTGGCGTTCCGTTTAAGGCCCCGTCCCCTGCGCCGGGCAAACTTTTCCTGCGCGCCTCCGACGAGGTTCGTATCACGGCGTCCAAACTTTCCGAATTTGCAACGAGACGGACCTTTAGACATGGTTAGGCTTAGAACCTACGAATCCCCCACGCTCACGACACTTCCATTCCTCGCCTATGGGAAGCATGCGGCGCGTGAGTTGATCACGGCCGCAGGCCCCGACGTCGAGGGGATGTCGTCTAAGGAATTGATAAAGGAGTATGGTTCGCCGCTTTACGTCGTGTCGGAAGGACGACTTCGCGCCGATTTCAGGAAATTCCAAGAATCATTCAGCCGCCCGGGGCTTCGAACGCAGATCGCTTATTCGGTCAAGACGAATTATCTGCCCGCTATCTGTTCAATTCTGAAATCGGAGGGCGCCTGGGCCGAGGTCGTTTCTTCCATGGAATACAATTTGGCTCGGGCGCTGGGATACAGCGCGAATCGAATTGTATTCAACGGTCCATACAAGGAACACAACGCGCTTCAACGTGCCGTCGTCGAGGGGGCGATCGTCAACGTCGATGGATTCAACGAACTCGCGAAAATCGAGGCGATAGCGCGGTCGTTGAACCGCCGAGCCAGGATCGGAGTGCGAATGAGTTTTCGGCACAACGGGATTGGCTGGACAAAATTCGGCTTTGACGACGATAACGGGGAATGCCAGACCGCATTGGAACGAATTTCACAAAGTCAATGGTTGTCAATGGAGCTGCTGCACAACCATTGTGGAACCTTCGTCCTTCTTCACGATTTGTACGCCGCATCTGTGAGGCGACTCATCGATCTCGCGAGGCGAGCCCGAAACCTTGGGCTCTCTCCAACCATCATCGATGTCGGAGGCGGGTTCCCATCCGTAAATAAAATCAAACCGGACTACGACGTGCCCGGCGGCAGCAAGCGC
>DASPOR010000100.1 GCA_035625915.1 Alphaproteobacteria bacterium
AGCCGCAAAAGCGGTTGACTGTGGTCCCCGCGACGGAGATCGGCAAATGCGCGAGGAAACCCAGGAGGCGCGCCACATTCAGCCCCTGCTCACCCTCCGGAATTGCGCATCCGACGATCAGGTCTTCGATTTCGGCCGGATCCACGCCCTTGGTGCGGGAAAGGAGGGTCTCCACGACTTGAGCGGCGAGCTCGTCCGGGCGCACGCGCGCAAGTTCGCCTTTATTCGCAAAATGAAACGGCGAGCGGGCATAGCCCGCGATGACCACGTTCTTCATGGAACGACCCTCCTCCCAATCCGCCTCGCTCGGACTGCCGTACTTTAGGGTGGTGGCAGCGCCAAAAGGCAGGTAAGCCTCTCGCAGCACCTGGATGCGACCTTACGAATCGCGATCAGCTACCGCCGTTTCACGATTTTACCGATCCGCCGCTCACCGCCGCGGCCTGGCGTTGATGCTCCTCCACGAGCGCTCTCTTCAATATCTTCCCGATCGCCGACTTCGGCAACTCGTCGCGAAATTCGAATATCTTCGGCATTTCGATCGGCGAGATCTTGTCCTTGAGAAAATCGTGCAATGCCCGTTCGTCAAGTGCAGCACCCTTCTGACGCACGATATATGCCTTTACCGTCTGCCCCCGATACGCGTCCGGAACACCCACCACCGCCGCTTCGGCGACGGCCGGATTCATATAGATCGCCTCCTCGACGTTGCGTGGATAGATCTTGTATCCGCCCGCGACGATCACCTCCTTGAGGCGATCGACGATATAGAAGAAGCCCTCTTCATCCATGTAACCGACATCGCCGGTATGGAACCAGCCGTCGGTGATCGAGGTTTTCGTCTCGTCCTCACGTCGCCAGTAACCGGCCATCACTTGCGGCCCGCGGACCCAAAGCTCGCCCTGCTCGCGCGGCGGCAGCGGATGCCTAGGCTCGTCGATCGACGTGATTTGCACGTCCGTGTTCGGCTGCGGCAGACCGATCGATCCCGGTTTAACGGCGCCGTGGACGGGATTGCAACAAACCGTTGGCGAGGTCTCGGAGAGCCCGTAGCCTTCGACAAGCGAGCATCCGGTAAGCGACTCGAAATGGCGCTTGACCTCGAGCGGAAGAGTCGCCCCCCCGGAGACGCAAACCTTGATCGACGACAGATTATAGCGCGCGAGATCCTTGTAGTTGTTGACCGCGGTGTAAATCGTGGGCACGCCATGGAAAATCGTCGGCCGTTTGCGGTCGATCGTCTTCAAGACCTGAACGAGATCGAAGCGCGGCAGCAAAATGATCAGCCCGCCGATATAAAGCGGAACGTTCATGACGGCCGTCATCGCGAAGACGTGAAAGAGCGGCAACACGCAAAGCGCTCGCTCCCTCCCTCGTTCCACCTCCGGGAACCAAGCCGCGTTTTGAGTCACGTTGGCCCAAAGATTGTAATGCGTGAGTGAAGCGCCCTTGGGCGCCCCTGTCGTGCCGCCGGTATATTGCAGTACCGCGATGTCGCGGCGCGGCGAGATGGCGACCGCACGCGGCTTCCCGTCGTTCGACACGAGCTGGTCGAAGAAGACATGCCGGTCATTCTGGGGTATGCGCGCAACTTCGCCCCCGCGCACGATCGGAAAGAGCATATTCTGCGGGAACGGCAATATGCCCGCCATGCGCCCGATCACCACGCGCTTCAGACTCGATTGATCGAGAGCCAAAGCGATCTTGTCGTAGACGACCTTGAGGTCGAGCGTCACCATGATCATGGTCTCGGAGTCGTCGATTTGATGGACGACCTCGCGTGGCGCGTAGAGCGGATTGTAGTTGACGATCGTGCCCCCCGCCTTGAGCACGGCGTAGTAGCAGATCACGAAATAGGGGCAATTCGGGAGGAATAAGCCCACTTTGACACCAGGCCCGACACCAAGCCCCTGGAAACCTGCGGCAGCCCGATCGACGAGACGGCCGAGTTCTCGGTAGCTATAGGTTTTACCGAGAAATTCGAGCGCCGGATTGTCCGGATAGGTCGCGACGGAATCGTCCAACAATGCCCAAAGCGGGCGTTCGACCACTTCGACCGTGGACGGCACGCCCGGCGGATATGCCTTGAGCCACGGTCGACCGCTCACCGGATTCGG
>DASPOR010000101.1 GCA_035625915.1 Alphaproteobacteria bacterium
CAGGGCTTTGGCAGGAATCGCTCCACGAGGAGCGTCCAGTATCGCATCCCCGTCGGAATGCAACGGTCGTTGAAGTCGTAGCCCGGATTGTGAATCATGCAACCGAGCTCGCCCGCCCCGTTGCCGATCAGGAGATAACAGCCCGGCCGTTCCTCGAGCATCATGGCGAAATCCTCGCTTCCCATGACGGGACGCGCGTCGGTGACGACGTTCTCCGCACCCACCAGCTCTCTGGCGACGCCGCAGGCGAAGGCCGTCTCCTTTTCGGTATTGACCAGGACGGGAAATCCCTCGTGGTAATCCACTCTGGCTTTGGCGCCGTAGCTTTCCGCTTGCGCAGCGGCGAGTGCGGTAATGCGCCGGCGAAGCTGCTTGCGCACTTGCGCATCGAGGGCGCGAATGCTGAGCCGCATTGTTGCGGTCGCGGGAATCACGTTTGGCGCTTCACCCGCCTTGATGGCGCCAACGGTCACGACGGCGGCTTCCTGGGGATCGACGTTGCGCGCGACGATCGTTTGAAGCGCCATGACGATGCTCGCAGCGACGACAACCGGGTCGACCGCCTTCTCCGGGAAGGCGCCATGCCCGGCAACGCCCTCGATGGTGATTTCGGCGCGGTCGGCCGACGCCATGAACGGCCCGGCGCGAAAGACGAGCTTGCCCTCGGGATAGCCGGGCATGTTGTGCATCGCAAAGATCGCGTCGCATGGGAAAAGCCGGAAGAGGCCGTCGTCCAGCATCTTGCGCGCACCCCCTCGGCCCTCCTCGGCCGGCTGGAAGATAAGATGCACGGTGCCGTCGAAGTTTCGCGTCATGGCAATATGCTTGGCCGCCCCCAACAGCATCGCGGTGTGCCCATCGTGCCCGCAGGCATGCATCTTGCCGTCGTGCTTGCTTGCGTAGGCAAGGCCGGTCGTCTCCTGAATTGGAAGCGCATCCATGTCGGCGCGGATGCCGATCCGTTTCGTGCCCGCCCCGAGCTTGAGGGTGCCGACGACACCGGTCTTGCCGAGACCGCGATGCACGTCATAACCCCAGGCTGCGAGGCGTTCTGCCACAAGATCGCTCGTCAAGATCTCCTCGAACCCAAGCTCGGGGTGCTCGTGAATGCGATGCCGGATTTCCACGATTTCCGAATCGAAACTGTTACTGGCGACTTGGACGTTCATAACCTGCCTCACTCGATCGCACTCCCCCTTCGGGAGTCGGTCCTGGTTGGAACGGGAAATTAAAGATCAATCGGCGCGCTAAAGGAAGCTGTAGGGATCGATGTCGACTTGAACACGCACACTCGACGGCACCTCGACCGAATCGAGCCAGCGCCGCAGGTAGGCCTGGATATTCGCACCGCGCCTGGTTTTGAGGAGGAGGCGGCGGCGAAACCGGCCGCGCAGAAGTGCAAGCGGCGCTGGAGCCGGGCCAAGCACCTCGATCCCCTCCCCATGCGGCGCCTTGCGAGCGAGTGCCCGGGCGGTCCGATCGACCGTGTCCTCATAGGGGCCGGACACGATGAGAGCCGCGAGACGGCCGAAGGGCGGCCATCCGCCACGCTGCCGCGCTTCTGCTTCGGCCGCGAGAAAGCCCTCCCGATCGCTCCCGATGAGCGCTTGCATGACGGGATGCTCGGCCCGATAGGTCTGAAGAAAGACCCGCCCCGGCAACATTGCGCGCCCAGCACGGCCGGCGACCTGGGCAAGAAGCTGATAGGTGCGTTCCGCCGCGCGCAACTCTCCGCCGTCGAGCCCCAAGTCCGCATCGACCACGCCCACGAGCGTGAGCATGGGAAAATGATGTCCTTTGGCGACAATCTGGGTTCCGATCAGGACGTCGATCTCATGCTCCGCGACCTGGCGCACGAGTTCCGCGATCGCCTCGGGTCCGCCGAGCGTGTCGCTCGCGACGATCGCAACGCGCGCGTCGGGATGAAGGCTCCTGAACTCTTCGGCGAGCCGCTCGACGCCCGGCCCGCAGGCGGCGAAGTTCGCCGGCGCGTGGCACGCCGGACACGCCGCCGGTAGGATTGTCGAAAACCCGCAATGATGGCATTGAAGCTTGCCGGCGAGGCGATGTTCGACGAGCCATGCCGTGCATTGTGGGCACTGCATGCGATGACCGCAGCTCCGGCACAGGGTCAGGGGCGCATAGCCTCGACGGTTGAGGAACAGCATCGCCTGCTCCTTCGCCTCGAGGGTCTCGGCGAGGGCGGCGCGCAGGGTTGGCGAAAGCCACGACTGGCGGGGCGGCGGGTCGAGCCGCATGTCGATGAGCTTGATCTCCGGCAACACCGCACCACCGTGCCGGTCGGGAAGTTTCACGATCGAATAGCGCCCCTGCCGCACGTTTTCGATGGTCTCAAGCGATGGCGTCGCGGACGCAAGAACGATCGGATGGTCGCCGAGCCGAGCACGCACCACCGCCATGTCGCGCGCGTGATAAATAACGCCGTCCTCCTGCTTGAAGGAATGATCGTGCTCCTCGTCGACGACGATAAGACCGAGCCTTGGGAATGGCAGGAAGAGTGCCGAGCGCGCGCCGACCAGTACCTGCACGCGCCCCTCCGCGATCGCGCGCCAAGTGATACGGCGTTGGGATGCGGAAAGGTCGGAATGCCACTGGGCCGGCTCGACGCCGAAGCGGTTGCGAAAGCGCGCGAGCCATTGGGAGGTCAATGCGATCTCGGGCACCAGCACGAGCGCCTGACGGCCTGCCGCAAGCGTGGCCGCGATCGCTTCGAAATAGACCTCTGTCTTGCCGGAGCCGGCGACGCCATCGAGGAGTGTCACGCTGTAGCCACCTGCCTCGACGCGAGCGCGAAGGGCATCGACGGCGATAAGCTGGTCCGGTGTGTGCGCAACGCCCGCGCGCGATATATCGGGAACGTCGAAGGGGGTGCGTGCCGGCAACTCGACTTGCTCGATGACGCCCGACTGAGCGAGGCTCTTCACGACGGCTGGGCTCACGCCGGCTTCGCGAGCGAGTTCGAGCGGATGTCGCGGCGGTCCATCGGCGAGTATGGCGAGGACGCGCGCGCGACCGGGCGTCAGGCGCAAGCCCAGGGCCTCCGGTTCGCCCGCCGCCCGACGATAGGCGATTTGCGCCTTTGGCGACTCGAGTGCGGCGGAAACGCTCATCGCCATGCGCAGGACGGCCCCCGGAGGGGAGAGGGTATAGTGGGCGACCCATTCGACGAATCGGCGCATGACCTCGGGCATGAGGGGTGCGTCGAGTCGCCCGAGAATGGGCTTGAGCCTGTGGGAACCGACCTCCCCCGTGGCTTCGCCCCACGCGACACCGATCACCTCGCGGCTACCGAGCGGAACGCGCAGGAAATCGCCGGATGCCGGCTCGATGCCGTCGGGGATCGCGTAATCGTAGGCGCCCGAAAGGGGTAGCGGCAGGAGGACTGCAAGGCGGCGCTCGGCGCCCATTACCGCCGCCCGGATGGTGTTTTCCATGGCCATTGTCTATACACTAGTGAGGGTGCGGCCGCAGGCCAAGCCGTACAGACGGTAAAGTGCGGCCCCGACGAAACGGAAGGATTTGCCAGCATGAAGTTCTTCGTCGACACGGCGGACTTGAACGAAATTCGCGACTTGGCCTCGACGGGGCTGCTCGACGGTGTGACGACGAATCCCTCGCTCATCGCCAAAACCGGCCGCAAATTCTTCGATGTCGTGCAGGATATATGCGCCATCGTCCCTGGGCCCGTGAGCGCCGAGGTGACGGCGACCGACCATGCGACCATGCTTGCCGAGGGCAAGCGACTTGCGCGGCTCGCCAAGAACATCGCGGTCAAGGTGCCGCTCACCATCGACGGGCTCAAGACCTGCAAGGCACTCTCCGACGAGGGCACCATGGTGAACGTCACCCTGTGTTTCTCGGCCGCACAAGCAATCCTCGCCGCAAAGGCGGGGGCGGCGTTCGTTTCGCCCTTCGTCGGCCGGCTTGACGACATCGCTCAGCCCGGCATGGAGCTCATTCGCGACATCGTCTCGATCTACCGCCAATATCCCGCCTTCAGGACCGAAGTGCTGGTCGCCTCGGTGCGGAATCCGGTTCATGTCGTCGACGCGGCCCGCATGGGGGCGCATGTGGCGACTTTACCGCCCACGGTGCTGCGCCAGCTATTCGTCCACCCCTTGACCGAAAAGGGCCTCGCTCAATTCCTCGCGGACTGGGCGAAGACAGGGCAGTCGATCCTCGGACCGGAACAGGGACCGCGCGCCGTTGCAAAAGCCTAATGAACATTCCAATGCCGCACCCGCCGAGAGCCTGAACGCGGCCCAGGTTCTCGATTTCCTGCGCGCGCATCCCGATTTTCTCGGCAAGTACGCGGAGGTGCTTGCACCCCTTCTCAGCCCGGAGCGGTCGAGCGGCGATCACGTCGTCGACCTGCAGCGCTTCATGGTCGAGCGGCTCAAGGCGCGCAGCCGCGAGCTCGAGGACGAACGCGAGCAGATGGTGGGACTGGCCCGGCTCAATCTGAAGAGCCAGACGCGCGTTCACCGCGCGGTACTCGCACTCATGAGCGCTCAGAGCTTCGAGCATCTCATCCAGGCCGTGACGATCGACCTTCCGGTCTTCCTCGGCCTCGATCTCGCGAGCCTTTGCATCGAGACGACCGGTGCGGCACCGACGCATAAGCAAACGGCGGGGGTGCGCGTGATCGATGCCGGCGCCGTCGATCGTCTCCTCGGCCCGGCTCGGGACATGCTTCTGCGCCCAAAGGTGCGGGGTGACGCCGCCCTCTTCGGCGCGGGTGCGACACTCGTGCGCTCGGATGCACTCCTGCGCCTCAAGATCGGCCCCTCAGCACCGGCGGGCCTCCTCGCACTCGCCTCGCGCAAGGATGGCCGCTTCCATCCCGGACAGGGAACGGAGCTTTTGAGCTTTCTCGCCCGCTCGATCGAGCTCAGCATCAGGACATGGCTGGACCTGCCCCTTTAGCGGCCGAAGCCTTCAATGCGGCGGCGGACCTGCGCGCTGCGATCATGCAGTGGCAAAGCTGGCTTGCGAACGAGCGGCGTGCCTCGCTCCACACGGTCGAGGCTTACGGGCGCGACATGGCGGCGTTCGTTGCCTTTCTGGTCGAGCATTTCGGCGGCCGCCCGAACCTTGCCTCACTGGAACGACTCCGCCCGGCCGATCTGCGCGCATGGCTCGCGCATCGGACGATGGACGGACTTGCGCGAACTTCGACGGCGCGCGCCCTTTCCGTCGTGCGGGGGTTCTTCCGCTTTTGCGAGCGTAACGATCTCGCCCATTCGGCAGCCGTGGGTGCGGTGCGAACGCCGAAACTGCCGAAAAGCGTTCCCAAGGCCTTGACTGTCGAGGATGCCGGTGAGGCGATCGACAAGGTTGCCGTCCTCACTCGCGAATCCTGGATTGCGCGCCGCGACGTTGCGATCCTCACCCTCCTTTACGGCTGCGGCCTGCGCATCGGCGAAGCGCTGGCGCTCAAACGGCACGAAGCGCCCAAAAGCGAGGCCATGCGCGTGCTTGGGAAGGGACGGAAGGAGCGCGTGGTGCCCGTGCTGCCGGTCGTGCGCGACGCGATCGCGGATTACCTCGCGGCGTGCCCCCACGATCCAGGCCCGATGGGGGCACTCTTTCTCGGTGCACGGGGCGGTCCGCTCGATCCCGCAATCGTGCAGAAGCAAATGCGCCGCCTGCGCGCGTGGCTCGGCCTGCCGGATACGGCGACCCCACACGCGCTCCGTCATAGCTTCGCAACACACCTCTTGGCGGCGGGTGGGGATTTGCGCACGATCCAGGAACTCCTCGGCCATGCGTCCCTCTCGACAACGCAGCGCTACACCGAGGTCGAGGCCGAACAGCTTCTCGCCATCTACGAAAAGGCGCATCCCCGGGCACGGGGGTGAGCGATGCTACGCGCTCACTTTGCGCCGGCGTGAAACGTGAAACACTGCCGCCCGCGGCTGTGATGCCAGAACGGCGAGGCCGGGGGAACGTAGCTCGGCCCATTCATGTTTGCGTCGGCATCGTTGGACTCAGTGCCGAAATTGGCACAGAGGTCGTATGAAACTTCGTCCCTCACTTTATATTCGTACGGCTCACCAGATACCGGGTCCTTGAGGATCAAGGATTGCCATCCCGACCGCTGCACCATGACCAGGCTCTCGGGTAAAGCCTTGTTGCGATTTTGGTAGCTTTGAATCGCGGCCAAAATTAACGTAAGGTTTACAACTCTTTGCTGATCGAGGCGGCCAAGCCGCTGTTCGCCCGGCGTGCCAATCGCGAAGAACCCGGCGATAACGGCCGCCACTACGACGACCGTTGCAGCACTCGAAAAAATCGACGGCGCCCTCATCGTCACTCTTCCTCCTCGCCCTTGCGAATGTCCCATAGGAAATATCCGAAGGCACCGCCAGCAATGACCGCCACGGTGAGGACTTTGAGGACGAATCGAAGAGTGAGTTCGCCGCCGAGGGCGTCATAGACAAGCACGATCACGTCGGTGGCGAGCGATGTGACCGCGATAAACAGGGTCAAATAGGTCAGCCATTTCCTCGGCCGGGACGCTCGCTTGGTCGGGTTCTTCGAGATCGATCTATTGGCGACGCGGAAGCTGAAGAGGAAAAGCGGAAACGTGACGATCAGCGTCGCAATATCCAGGCGAAGCGAATTGGTTGACCCAACCGCATGCGAAAGCGGGTCCGGAAACGCGCGATCGATGAATTCGAAGATCAGCGCACCGAGATGGTAGGCGGTCACGTAAAGGGCCACGAACATCACGAGATAGAGGAACGTCTCCCGCGCCGAAAGGTAAGGCTTTGGTTTCGGCACCGGAATCGGAAAGTCCGATTCGGCGAAGGCACCGAGTGCTGCCCGAGCGTTCGCGTCATCCCAGCCGGCCTTTCGCAAGGCAGCCAATATCTCGTCGCGCCGAATGCCCTTGATGAGAGCCTGACGCGTGACCTCAAGAAGCTCCGCGGTCATACGTTGGCCTGCAATTTATCCGAGAGGTGGACAAGTCAGGGTTTGTCGTTGCCGGTGGAAAATCTAATGCAAGTTGTAGGATGGTACGACATTGCCTCCGACCGCGCAAGAATCCGTTAGCCGCCCGAAGTTTCCCTCATCCTTCGAGACGCACTCTTCGAGTGCTCCTCAGGATGAGGATATGGTTTGTGTCTCCTCATCCTGAGGAGCCGCGTCTTCGCGGCGTCTCAAAGGATGAGGGTATGGCTTGTGTCTCCTCATCCTGAGGAGCCGCGTCTTCGCGGCGTCTCGAAGGATGAGGTAACGATGCAAACGTCCTCATGGCGGCGCAATTGCCGCGACTGAATTGCGTCCGGCACTGCACATCTGCCGGATCGCAATCACCCAGTCGTCTGCCTCCCGGCGCTGATCGCCGAACGGAAAAACGAGGCGAGCGGGCACCGATGACGCGTCGGCCAAATAAGAAATTTCGAGAAACGCTGTTTCAATTACTTTCGATATCGATTTCGAGCGGCTACCGCCAATGAGGCCAAGACCAAACGAAGAAGAGCCGAAAAAATAACCGAGGCTCGCGCCGTGCTTTGTCTTTGTCTCGACGGTTTGCTCTCGCTCGATTTTGGCATCGAGGATTTGGTGTGGGCGGAGCATAAGGCTGCGATATCCCGTATCGGGCCCCTCGACGAACAAGATGCGCTGCGCGGGGTCAATCGCGATTAACGCAGGAAGCGGCGTTTCCCACGATTGCCATTTCACCAAAGACATGGATCGATTGGCTATATTGCGCATCCGGTCGAAACAAGATCCGAATCTAATCGCGCGCATAGGGCTGAATACGAAGGCACTGATCATGGCGCCGCCAAACTTATATATGAGAAAGAACGCCACGATGAGTCCAAGCAATGGATTCAAGATGTCGTGGCTCTCGCGGAATACGGCGATCCCTAACGAACCCCAAATGATGAGCAGGATGACTTTTACAATTCTCTCCAGCTTGACCTGCGAGTGGACGGTATTCCTAGTTTCGTAGTCGTCATAGACGGAGATTTGACCCGCACCCGGCGCGGCTCGAGTCATCACTTCGGCGTTTTCCATTTTGTTTCTCTAATCGAGAGACTATCGCAAAAGTTGCATTGGCGCCCGCATAATAGCGTCGCGCTTTCTGGTCGTTAAGCAGATAATGGTACGAATTTCAGATATGTATTGCGCGGCCGGCGACGGCGAGGGCGGCTTCCTTGACCGCTTCGTTCAACGTGGGATGGCCGTGGCAAGTGCGCGCGATATCTTCGCTTGAGCCGTCGAATTCCATTGCCATGACCACTTCGTGGATCAGCGTTCCCGCATCCGCACCGACGATATGGCAACCGAGCACCCGGTCCGTCGCGCCATCCGCCAGGATTTTGACGAATCCCTCAGTCGTCGCGGCCGCACGCGCGCGCGCATTGGCGGTGAAGGGAAACTTTCCGACCTTGTAGGCGATGCCTGCCGCCTTGAGCTGCTCCTCGGTCTTGCCGACGGCCGCGAGTTCGGGGGCCGTGTAGACGATGCCGGGAATCGCGTCGTAGTTCACGTGGCCCTTCTGCCCCGCGAGAATCTCTGCAACCGCAACACCCTCGTCCTCGGCCTTGTGCGCGAGCATCGCACCGCGGATCACGTCGCCGATCGCGTAGATGCCTTTAACGTTGGTTTCGAAACGATCGTCGACCGTGATCATGCCGCGATTGTCGAGGGCTACACCGCACCGGTCGAGGCCGAGGCCGTCGGTATAAGGCCGCCGACCGATCGAGACGAGCGCGATGTCGCCGTCGAGCGGTTCGGCCGACCCACCCGCGGCGGGCTCGAGCGTCAGCTTGACGCCCGTCGCCGATTTCGTCGCTCCCGTCACCTTGGTCGAGAGGCGGAACTTGAGCCCTTGGCGCTCGAGAATGCGTTGGAACTGCTTGCCCACTTCCGCATCCATGCCCGGCACGATGCGGTCGAGGAATTCGACGACCGTGACCTCCGCACCGAGCCGACGCCAGACCGAGCCCATTTCGAGGCCGATATACCCACCACCCACGACGATGAGGTGTGCCGGAACCTTGTCGAGCAGGAGCGCACCCGTGGAGGAGACGATCTGCTTCTCGTCGACATCCACCCCGCGCAAGGGCATGGAGTCGGAGCCGGTCGCGATCACGATGTTCTTTGCATTGAGTGCGGCGCTGCCTCCATCGGCAAGGGCAACCTCGACCGCACCCGCGCGCGGAATGCGGCCAGTACCCCTCACCCAGGCGATCTTGTTCTTCTTGAACAGGAACTCGACACCGCGCGTATTGTCGGCGACGACCTTGTCCTTGTGCTTCATCATGACGGGAAGATCGAGCTCCACCCCGCCCACCTTGACGCCGAAGACGCCGAGCCCGTTCTTGGCCTCGTGGAAATGCTCCGTCGCTTGAAGGAGGGCTTTCGACGGAATGCATCCGATGTTCAGGCACGTGCCGCCCAGTGCCGTTCGCTTATCGACGCAGGCGACCCTCATGCCGAGTTGTGCGGCACGGATTGCAGCCACATACCCGCCCGGGCCGCCGCCTATCACTATGACGTCATACGAGTCAGCCATAATAGTAACCCGATAAGATCGATGACCTCGGTTACATATCGAGGAGGATGCGTTCCGGGTCCTCGATGCATTCCTTGACGCGCACGAGGAACGTCACCGCCTCGCGCCCATCGACGACACGATGATCGTAGGACACGGCGAGATACATCATCGGCCTGATCTCGACCTTGCCCGCGACCGCCACCGGCCGGTCCTGGATCTTGTGCATGCCCAGGATCGCCGACTGGGGCGGATTGAGGATCGGGGTCGAGTTGAGCGAGCCGTAGATCCCGCCGTTGGTGATCGTGAAGGTGCCGCCCGTCAGGTCCTCCATCGTGAGTTTGCCGTCGCGCGCGCGCCTGCCGAGTTCCGCGATATCCTTTTCGATTTGCGCGAAGGATTTCGAATCGACGTCGCGCACGACGGGAACCACGAGACCCTGGCCGCTGCCGATCGCAATGCCGAAATCATAGTGGTTCTTATAGACAAGATCGTCGCCGTCGATCTGCGCGTTGACCGAGGGAACTTCTCGAAGCGCGACCACGCACGCCTTGGCGAAGAACGACATGAAGCCCAGGCGAACGCCGTGCTTCTTTTCGAATGTATCCTTGTAGCGATTGCGCACCGCCATCACCGGACCCATGTCGGCCTCGTTGAAGGTCGTGAGCATCGCGGCGGTGTTCTGCGCCTCCTTGAGGCGGACGGCGATCGTCCGGCGCAGGCGAGTCATGCGCACGCGCTCCTCGCGCGGGGCTTGGGCCGCCGGTCGCATCGCCGCTGCGGGCGGTGGGGCCGCGGGTGCGGCAGCAGGTGCGGGAGCGATCGGGGCAGGTGCCGCTTTCACCGGTGCGGCCGGCGCCGGTGCGGATGGCGTCGGTGCGACTGGCGCCGATGTGGCTGGCGCAGGTGCCGGGGGCTTTTGCCGTGCTTCGAGATAGGCGATCACATCGCCCTTGGTGAGCCGGCCGTCCTTTCCAGAGGTGGGAATCTTCGCGGGATCGAGGCCATTCTCGTCGACGAGTTTGCGCACGGCGGGCGCTAATTGGTCGAGTGCGGCCGGGGCGGCCGCTGTTGCAGGTGGCGTTGCGGGGGCAGGCGGTGGTGCGGCCGCAGCGGCGGGCTTCGGCACTGCCGGGGCCGCTTTGGGGGGCGACGCCTTTATCGCCGTCCCGCTTTCGCCGACGACGCCGAGGATGGCGCCGACGGCCACGGTGCTGCCATCGGCGGCTTTGATCTCGGCGAGCATTCCCGCCATGGGGGAGGGGACCTCGAGCGTTACCTTGTCGGTCTCAAGCTCGACGAGCGGATCGTCGGCCGCCACGGAATCGCCCACTTTCTTGAGCCACTTCGAGACGGTCGCCTCGGTCACCGATTCGCCGAGCGCTGGCACCACGATATTCGTCGGCATTGTCGACCTCTTTCTTGCTCCGAAGTGCGGTCAGATCGTCAGCGCTTCGTTGACCAGTTTCTTCTGCTCCTGCATGTGACGGGCATGGTGGCCCGTGGCCGGCGAGGCGGACTCGGCGCGGCCGGCATAACCGAGATGCGGGCGCGGCACGCCGATCGAAACCAGGAGATCTTCCATTCGCGGCTTGACGAACGTCCACGCCCCCATGTTCCGGCTCTCCTCCTGGCACCAGACGAACTCGGCTTGTTTGAAGCGCGACAGTTCGACCGATAGCGACTTGACCGGGAAGGGGTAGAGCTGCTCGAGGCGCAGGATGTAAACCTCTTTGAGCTTGCGCTTCTCGAATTCCTCGAAGAGGTCGTAAAAGACCTTGCCGGTACAGAGGACCACGCGCGCGACTTGGTTGTCCGGCACGCGCGGCGGCTCCTCGTAGTAGACGCGGTGGAAGCTCGTCCCCGGGCCCATGTCGGCGATCTTGGAGACGGCGAGCCGGTGGCGAAGCAGCGACTTCGGCGTCATCACGATGAGCGGCTTGCGGAAATTCCGTCGCACCTGGCGCCGCAACGCATGGAAATACTGCGACGGTGTCGAGCAGTTGACCACCTGCATGTTGTCCTCGGCGCAGAGCTGCAGATAGCGCTCAAGCCAGGCTGAGCTGTGTTCGGGACCCTGCCCTTCATAGCCGTGCGGCAGAAGCATCACCACACCCGACATGCGTAGCCACTTGCTTTCGCCCGAGCTGATGAATTGGTCGACGATCGTCTGCGCGCCGTTTGCGAAATCGCCGAACTGGGCTTCCCACAACACGAGCGAGCGCGGGTCGGCGAGCGAATAACCGTATTCGAAGCCGAGCACCGACGCCTCGGCGAGGGGACTGTCGACCACTTCGAAGGGCGCCTGGTCGGCGGCGAGATTGCCGAGCGGCACGAATTTCGCCTCGGTTTCCTGATCGACGAAGATCGCATGACGCTGGGAGAAGGTGCCGCGGCCCGAATCCTGGCCCGAGAGGCGCACGGGCGAACCCTCGACGAGAAGCGAGCCGAACGCGAGCGCCTCGCCGGTCGCCCAGTCGATGCCCTCGCCGGATTCGATCATTTTGCGCTTCTGGCCGAGAATGCGCGCGATCTTGGGATGGATATTGAAGCCCTGCGGGTAGCTCGAAATCTTTAAGCCAATCTCGTGCAACACGCCGATATCGACGGCGGTCTCGCCCCTGCGTGCTTCCCCGCGGGCAACGTCGAGCCCGCTCCAAGCCCCTTCAAGCCAATCTGCCTTGTTGATCCGGTAACTCTTCGCCGCCTCGAAGTCACGCTCGAGCTTGGCGGTGAACTCGGCAACGAGCTTTTCGGACTCCTCGGCCGTGACCTCGCCTTCCTTTGCGAGGCTGTCCGCATAGATCTGCCGCGTCGTCGGCTGGTTCGCGATCTTGCGGTACATGAGCGGCTGGGTGAACGCCGGCTCGTCCATCTCGTTATGGCCGTGGCGGCGGTAGCAGAACATGTCGATCACCACGTCGCGCTTGAAGCGCTGACGGAATTCGATGGCGATGCGCGCGACATGGACCACCGCTTCGGGATCGTCGCCGTTCACGTGGAAGATCGGCGCTTGCACGATCTTGCCCATGTCGGAGCAATAGGGACTGGAGCGCGAGCTTGCCGGGTTGGTCGTGAAGCCGATCTGGTTGTTCACGACGAAATGGATCGTCCCGCCGACGCGGTAGTCGTGCAGCTCCGAGAGTCCGAATGTCTCGGCCACCATGCCTTGGCCGATGAAGGCGGCGTCGCCATGCATGAGGAGGCTCAAAACCTTGGAGCCGTCCGCATCGCCGCGCTGACGTTGCTTCGCGCGCGTCTTGCCGAGTACGACGGGATCGACCGCCTCGAGATGCGAGGGGTTCGACGTCAGGGAGAGATGGACCGTAATGCCGTCGAATTCCCGGTCGGCCGACGTGCCGAGATGATATTTCACGTCGCCCGAGCCCTGCACGTCCTCGGGTGTTGCGGAATTGCCCTCGAATTCCGCGAAGATCGCGGAAAACGGCTTCGCCATCATGTTGGCGAGCACGTTGAGACGGCCGCGATGGGGCATGCCGATGACGATCTCCTCGACCCCGAGCTTGCCGCCGACCTTGATGATCTGCTCGAGTGCCGGGATAAGCGATTCCGCACCCTCGAGGCCGAAGCGCTTGGTCCCGGTATATTTCTTGTCGAGAAAGCGTTCGAACACCTCGGCGGCGATCAGCCGTTCGAGAATCGCCTGCTTGCCCTTGCTCGTGAATTCCGTGCGATTGTGGCCCTCGATGCGTTCCTGGATCCAGAGCTTCTGGTCGGGGTCCTGGATATGCATGTACTCGACACCCACGGTTCCGGAGTAGGTCGAGCGGACGCGCTGCAATATTTCGCGCACGGTGGCACTCTCGAGGCCGAGGACGTAGTTGATGAAGATTGGCCGGTCGAGGTCGTCGTCGGTGAAGCCGTAGCTCTTGTAATCGAGTTCCGGGTGATATTCGCGTTTCTCGAGCCCGAGCGGATCGAGCTTCGCAATCAGGTGACCGCGCACCCGATAAGCACGGATGAGCATGATGGCGCGGAGTGCGTCGAGCTGGGCGCGGCGGATCTCCTCGGCACTCGCCGCCCGCGTTCCGAGTTGGCCATTGCCGTCGGTCGGCATATCGTCCGTCGCAGCGTGTCCGCCGTCGACGGCCTGCGCCTCTCGAACGCCGAGGGTCCGCGGCGCCCAACTCGCGCCGCGCAATTCGCCCTTGATGCTACCGGCGTCGTCGTGCAGGCCGCTGAAGAATTCGGCCCAGCTCGGATCGACGCTCGTGGGATTTTCAAGGTATCGGCCGTAAAGCTCGGCGATGAAATCGGCGTTCGGGCCGAATAGGAAGGACTTGCGGTCCTCTTCGAGGCGGTTGCTCATGGTATGACGGTTGTCCCTATTTGTCCTGCGGAGGTAACGCGGCGCCAAAGGCCCGCAATATCGATCCTTCGACCGGTGCGCCGCACCTTCGAGAATGAGCCCGGCGGTTTCGCCGATGGCGCTCCCTCTCGGCGGTGGCGCTGCATTTCATATCGTCAACGCTTCAAGACCTTTCGCATCGTGCTCCCGAGAGCGGCGGGCGATTCGGCGACGGTGATCCCCGCACTGCGCATCGCCTCCATCTTGTCCCCGGCCTTGCCCTTCCCGCCGGATATGATGGCGCCCGCGTGGCCCATTCGCCGCCCCGGTGGCGCGGTAACGCCGGCGATAAAGCCGACGACTGGCTTCTTCGCCTTGCTGCGCTTCAAGAATTCCGCCGCATCCTCCTCCGCCGAGCCGCCGATTTCGCCGATCATGACGACCGCCTCCGTCTCGGGGTCGGCGAGGAAAAGCTCCATGCAATCGACGAAATTGGTGCCGTTCACGGGATCGCCGCCGATGCCGATGCACGTGGTCTGCCCCAGCCCGGCTGCCGTCGTCTGGGCGACCGCTTCGTAGGTAAGGGTACCCGAGCGCGATACGATGCCGATCTTGCCGCGTTTGTGAATGTGGCCGGGCATGATGCCGATCTTGCATTCATCGGGCGTGATCACGCCGGGGCAGTTCGGCCCGATCAGCCGAGAGGCGGAACCGGCAAGCACGCGCTTGACCCGCACCATGTCGAGCACCGGAATGCCCTCGGTGATGCACACGATGAGTGGGACCCTCGCGTCGATCGCCTCCAGGATCGCGTCGGCGGCGAAGGGTGGCGGCACATAGATTACCGTTGCGTTGGCGCCCGTGGCCGCGACGGCCTCCGCCACCGTGTCGAACACCGGCAGATCCAGATGCTTCGTCCCACCCTTGCCGGGCGTGATGCCGCCGACCATTTGCGTGCCGTAGGCGATCGCTTGTTCCGAATGAAAAGTGCCCTGAGCCCCCGTGAAGCCCTGGCAGATCACCTTGGTATCCTTGTTGACGAGGACGGCCATGGCTATGCCGCCTCCTTCACGGCCTTGACCACCTTTTCCGCCGCATCGGCGAGGTTGTCGCCCGAAATGATGGGAAGGCCGGATTGGGTCAGGATTTTCTTGCCGAGCTCGACATTCGTACCTTCCAGACGGACGACCAGCGGAACATGGAGGCTGACTTCGCGGGCCGCGGCCACGACACCTTCCGCGATCACGTCGCAGCGCATGATGCCGCCGAAGATATTGACGAGAATGCCTTCGACGTTCGGATCCGAAAGGATGAGCTTGAAGGCGGTCGTCACCCGCTCCTTCGTGGCCCCACCGCCGACATCGAGGAAATTCGCGGGCTCGCCGCCATAAAGCTTGATGATGTCCATCGTCGCCATCGCGAGCCCGGCACCGTTCACCATGCAGCCGATGTTGCCGTCGAGCTTCACGTAGTTGAGATCGTGCCGTGCGGCCTCGCGCTCGGTGGGGTCCTCCTCGTCCTCGTCCCGGAGGTCGGCGACCTCACGATGGCGGAAGAGGGCGTTGTCGTCGAAATTCATCTTGGCGTCCAACGCGACCACGTCGCCCGCACCCGTGACGACGAGCGGGTTGATCTCGACAAGGCTCGCGTCGAGGCCCATGAAGGCACTGTACATCGCGGTCAGGAATTTGACTGCGGACGCTACCTGCTTGCCCTCGAGACCTAGGCCGAACGCGATCTTGCGCGCGTAGAAGGCTTGCAGGCCCGCCGCCGGGTCGATCGCAACCTTGAGAATCTTCTCGGGCGTCTTGGCGGCGACCTCCTCGATTTCCATTCCCCCTTCGGTCGACGCCATGAGCGTCACGCGGGAGGTCGCCCGGTCGATCAGCATGCCGAGGTAAAGCTCGCGTTTGATATCGCAACCCTCCTCGACATAGACGCGCTTCACTTCCTTGCCCGCAGGTCCCGTCTGGTGCGTGACGAGCGTCATGCCGATCATTTTCTTGGCGACATCGCGCACGTCGTCGATCGACTTTACGACCTTCACACCCCCGCCCTTCCCGCGCCCGCCCGCATGAATCTGCGCTTTGACGACCCAGACCGGATTCTGCCGGCCCTCGGCGAGGCTCTTTGCAACCTGTTCGGCCTCTGCGGCCGTATAGGCAACACCACCTTTCGGCACGGCGACACCGTATTTCGCGAGCAGCGCCTTGGCCTGATATTCGTGGATATTCATCCCTGGCGTCCCTCAATCACGGAGCGAATTCGCGCTTGCGCGTGGCGATCCCGTTCGATGCCGCAGATCGGTCGATCGCGGCGGAATTTCCTTTACGAGGCTGCCGCTTTTGCCATGATGCCCTTCGCCGCCTCGACGAGGCTTTTCACCGCGGCGACCGACTTGTCGAACATCGTCCGCTCGGCCGCCGCAAGCTCGATCTCGACGATTCGCTCAACTCCGCCCTCGCCGATGACGACGGGTACCCCGACATAGAGCCCCTTGACCCCATATTCGCCGTTGAGCATGGCGGCGCATGGAAGCAGGCGCTTCTTGTCCTTCAAGTAGGACTCCGCCATCGAGATGGCGCTTGCGGCCGGCGCATAAAAAGCCGAGCCCGTCTTCAAGAGCCCGACGATCTCGGCCCCGCCGTCGCGGGTGCGCTGGACGATCTGGTCGAGCCGCGCCTGCGAAAGCCAGCCCATCTTGACGAGGTCGGGCAGCGGAATGCCGCCGACCGTCGAATAGCGCACGAGCGGAACCATCGTGTCGCCATGGCCGCCGAGGACGAAGGCGGTCACATCGTCGACCGAAACCTTTAGTTCCTGTGCGAGAAAGTAGCGAAAGCGCGCGGAATCGAGAACGCCCGCCATGCCGACCACGCGGCTTGCGGGTAATCCGGTCACCTCGCGCATCACCCAGACCATCGCATCGAGCGGGTTGGTGATGACGATCACAAACGCCTTGGGCGCATGCTTTTTGATGGCATTGCCGACCGTCTGCATGACGCCCGCGTTGATGCCGATCAGGTCGTCGCGGCTCATGCCGGGCTTGCGCGGAACACCGGCGGTAACGATGATAACGTCTGCACCCGCGACAGCACCGTAGTCCGTCGAGCCGCCGTAACTCGCATCGAAACCCTCGACCGGCGAGGCCTGGGCGATGTCGAGCGACTTGCCCTGCGGCAGGCCGTCGACCTGGGGGATATCGACGAGAACAACATCGCCGAGCTCCTTCAATCCGGCGAGAAGCGCCAGCGTGCCGCCGATCTGGCCGGCACCGACGAGGGCGATCTTGCTGCGTGCCATCGGAAAAACCCCTAGATCTAGGTGAAGTCTTGATATGCCGCTTGCGCGCCGCACCATCGTTCCGGAGCAGCCCGGAACCGGTCACAGCCAGCATCGAGATATGTTTGAGTAGCCCGATTTTAACCGAAGGGCAAGGGGCACCGGACGACACAAGAGGGCCGGAAAGCGTCCGATTTGTGACGTTTTGGAACGGTCGATCTAATTCTTGGGGCGCGCACTATTGGGGTAAATGCCAATATCGGCACCAACGGCGAAGCCTCTCGCTTACGTCAAATGGGCCTGTTCGAGGTATTCAGCACTCTGCATCTCGATAAGCCGCGAGGCGGTACGGCGGAAGAGGATGGCCACCTTGCCGGCCGGGCAAATCTGGTCGGGCTCCGCCTCGGCGGCGCAAATGAGGTGCACGCGATGCTCGTATAGCTCGTCGATGAGAGTGACGAGGCGCTGCGCCTCGTTGCGCCTTTCGGGCGTCAGCACGGGAATGCCGTCGACGATCACGGTGCGAAAGTGTTGGGCGATTGCCAGGAAATCGGCGGGACCGAGCGGGGATTGGCAAAGCTCGTCGAAGGTGAATTGCGCAACCCCCTTCGCGGCTCGACGAACCGTCAGGTCACGTCCATGGAAGGTCAGGACTTCCGGTTTTGCGGGTGCTCCGTCAGCGAGCACGGCAAAGGCCGAATCGAGTGCCGCGGTCGCGGCTGGGCCGAGGGGCGTGTGGTATGTGCGCATCCCCCTTATGCGCCGCCGGCGCCAGTCGATGCCACCTTCGAGATGGAGAACGTCGAGCTTTTCCTTGAGGAGTGCAATGAAGGGCAGGAAGAGTTCGCGCTGGAGCCCATCCTTATAAAGATCGTCGGGCGCGAAGTTCGACGTCGCCACGACGACCACACCCGATTCGAGGAGCGCTTCGAAGAGGCGGCCGAGGATCATCGCGTCCGCGATGTCATTGACTTGGAATTCGTCGAAACAAAGTAGCCACGACTCCTCAGCAAGTTCGGCGGCGAGCGGGCCGATCGGCTCGCCCGCGACGGCTTGGCGAAAACGGTGCATGCGCTCATGCACGTCGAGCATGAAGGCATGAAAATGCACGCGCCGCTTTCGCTCGACATCGGCATGTTCGAAGAAGAGGTCCATGAGCATGGATTTGCCGCGCCCGGGATCGCCGAAAAGATAGAGGCCTTGGGGTGGCGTTTCCCGCCGCCGCGCAAGACCGAGGCGCGCCTTCCAGCCAGACCCGTTTCCGCCCGGGCGATAGCCCGAAAGTGCCTTCGCCAGGCTCTGGAGCTTCTCCGCCGCAAGAAGCTGTGCCGGATCGGGATCGAGCTTTCCCGCTTGGCGCAGTGCCCGATAGGTGGCCAAAGGCCCTGGCGAGCTGGGTCCGTCGATCATCGATAAGGTGCAGCTATGAAGGATTCGAAGTTTTTACTGCGCGTCAACGCCCGCCCGACACCCGCACGCTCGTGCCGACGACATAGGAGGCGGCGTCGGACAGGAGCCACATGATCGCTTCGGCAACCTCCTCGGCGCTGCCCCCGCGTCCGATCGGCACCATTGGCCCCATTTGCTTCAGTCGATCGGGCAGTCCGGAGGAGGCGTGGATCTCGGTGTCGATCAGGCCGGGTGCTACCGCGTTGACGCGGATGCCCTCACGAGCGACTTCGCGGGAAAGGCCGATCGTCAGCGTTTCGATCGCTCCCTTCGAAGCGGCGTAGTGCACGAATTCGCCCGGCGAGCCGAGGAAGGCCGCCATCGAGGAGAGGTTGACGATGGCCCCGCCCCTGCCGCCGCGCGCCGTCGACATGCGCCTCACGGCCTCGCGGGCAGCAAGGAAGGCGCCGAGGATGTTGATGTCGAAAACCTCGCGCAAGGTCTCGATCGGTACGTCGGCGACCCTGCTCGCCTTGCCGACAATGCCGGCATTATTGACAAGACCCGTGATCGGTCCGAGCTTCCCCTCGGCCTCATCGAAAAGGCGGATCACGTCCGCTTCCTTTACGACGTCGCCCTGCACCGCGAGTGCGCGCCCACCCCTCTCGGTGATCGCGCGGACCACATCCGCGGCAGCCCGTCCATTGACACGGTAATTGATGCATACGGCGTAGCCGCGCTCGCCGGCCATGCGCGCGACCGCGGCGCCGATGCCGCGGCTTCCTCCCGTGATGACAAGCGTGCCGCCCATGTGTTCCGTCCCCCGATGCGTCAATCCGCCGTGACGAGATAACCTTCCCGGTCGAACTCGGCAAGCAGTGCGGCGTTATCCACCCGCATGCGTCCCTTCCGCGTGAAAACGAGCGATGCCGGCTTTTCGGCTCCGACCTCCCGCCGCCGGCCATGGCCCCGAAGTCGATGTTGGGGTACCGTTCAGCGCCGGATAGCCATCAAGGAGGCAGGCATGGATGAAGATGTCTTCAACATGGAAGTGCGCAAGTTCCTCAAAATCGTGGGTGTCACCTCGCAGCGCGAAATCGAGGACGCCGTGCGCAAAGCGCTCGCCGCGAAGAAGCTCGGCGGCAAGGAAGCGCTCAAGGTCAGAGCCGTGCTCACGATCGAGAAAGTGGGCTTGAGTCACGAGATCGAAGGCACCATCAAGCTCGCGTAAAGCATTCAGGGTTCAAGCGAGAGCATGAGTTCCGCCACTTCGTGGGCCATGGCGTCGTCGGTCGACTGCAAGCCCGCGATCGTCCCGCGCCTGTCCGCCTCGCTCTTGATCTGGTTGAGCTTGTATTTGCCCTCGATGCGATCGATCGGCATTTCGAACGCGATCACCCCGCGCCGCATGGTCTCGAGATAACTTGGCGATTGGCCCGAAAGCTGCCACGGCCGCTCGAACCCACTCTCGTAGAGTTTCACCATACGATCGAGGAGGGCGTGGACCACGGCCTGATCCTCGGTGGCGCGCGGTGTGCCATAGGCGTGCACGGCGGTATATAGCCAAGTCGGCACGACGTTTGGACGATTGTACCAAGTGGGCGAGACATAGGCATGCGCACCCGTAAAGATCGCGAGTGCCGGCGTCTTGCCATCGAATGCCCCGCCATGGGGATTGGCGCGTGCGACGTGGCCCACGATGGTGCCATTCGGCCCGCGATCGCGATCGACCAGAAGTGGCAAATGCGTGGCAAAGGGAGCCCCAGCGACCGTCCCGAAGAGGACTGCGAAGCTATTGCGCTCCATGAAGTCGTGGAGGGTCGGCAGATCCTCCACCTCGAAGCCTTTCGGGATGTACATCGTTTCGCGTCTCCGTTTGCATCCGTCGCTGGAGCGAAGCCGCCCTCAACGGCGGGCCACCATCATCATCTTGATTTCGGCGATCGCCTTGGCGGGATTGAGGTGTTTGGGGCAGGCTTTGGCGCAATTCATGATCGTGTGGCAGCGGTACAGCCGGAACGGGTCTTCGAGCTGATCGAGCCGTTCGCCCGTCGCCTCGTCGCGGCTGTCCAACAGCCAGCGATGCGATTGCAGGAGTGCCGCCGGTCCAAGATAGCGTTCGCCGTTCCACCAATAGCTCGGACAAGAGGTCGAACAGCATGCGCAGAGGATGCACTCGTAAAGACCGTCGAGCTTGGCGCGATCATCGGGCGTTTGAATGCGCTCCCGATCCGGCGGCGCTGTGCCGGTCTTGAGCCAGGGTTCTATCGAGGCGTGCTGCGCGTAGAACTGCGTCAGATCCGGCACCAGGTCCTTGACCACGGGCAAGTGGGGAAGCGGGTAGATCTTGACGTCGCCGTTCACATCCTCGATCGGCTTGAGGCAGGCAAGCGTGTTCGTCCCGTCGATGTTCATGGCACACGAACCGCACACGCCCTCTCGGCAGGAGCGGCGGAAGGTCAACGTGCTGTCGATCTCGTTCTTAATCTTGATCAGGGCATCAAGCACCATGGGTGCGGTATCCGCGAGGTCGAGGGTATAGCTGTCAAGGTGCGGATTCTCGCCGTCATCGGGCGACCAGCGATAAATCTTGAACGTCTTGGGCCGCTTCGGATTCTGAGGTGCGGGATGGGTTTTCCCCACGCGGACCTTCGAATTGGCGGGCAATGAGAATTCGACCATCGAACCTTTCCTCTTCGTAATGACTTCCTACGCCAGCTCTAGCGCGCGGCCCAACGGGTGCATCGCCTCAATAGACCCTGGCCTTCGGCGGGAAGGACTGCACCTCGTTCGTCATCGGCTGCATATGCACGGGCCGATCCGAAAGGCGCACCTTGTTCTTATCGTTGAGCCAGACGAGGCTGTGCTTCATCCAGTTCACGTCGTCGCGGTTGGGGTGGTCCTCGCGCGCATGAGCCCCGCGACTTTCGGTCCGTGCTGCGGCCGAGGCGATCGTGCACATCGCCTGGGTGAGCAGGTTGTCGAGTTCCATCGTCTCCATGAGATCGCTGTTCCAGATCATCGAGCGGTCGCTGACCTTGAGGTCGGCGAGCTTGGCGACGCAGTCCTCGATTTTCTTGACCCCGGCCGATAGCACCTCACCGGTGCGGAATACCGCGCAATCGTTCTGCATCACCCGTTGCATCTCGAGTCTCAGCTTGGCCGTGTGCGTGGAGCCGTCTGCATGACGCAGGCGATCGATGCGCGCCAGCGAAGCGTCGCCCGCACCCTTGGGCAGCGGACGCCGCCGCTCGCCCGCGGCCACAAGCTCGGCGGCACGGTTAGCGGCAGAACGCCCGAACACCACGAGATCGAGAAGCGAGTTCGAGCCCAACCGATTGGCGCCGTGGACCGAGACGCACGCCGCCTCGCCGATCGCCATGAGGCCGTGCACGACGCGATCGGGATCGCTGTCGACACGGGTGAGAACCTCGCCGTGGTAATTCGTGGGAACCCCGCCCATGTTGTAATGGCAGGTTGGCAACACGGGTATCGGCTCCTTCGTCACGTCGACGCCGGCAAAGATCTTCGCGGTCTCCGAAATGCCGGGGAGCCGCTCATGCAGGACCTTGGGATCGAGATGCTCGAGATGAAGGAGGACGTAATCCTTGTTCGGTCCGCACCCGCGCCCCTCGCGGATCTCGATGGTACTTGCGCGGCTCACGACGTCGCGCGAAGCGAGATCTTTTGCGTGGGGGGCGTAACGCTCCATATATCGCTCGCCGGCCGAATTGGTGAGATATCCACCTTCGCCGCGCGAACCCTCCGTGATGAGACAGCCCGCACCGTAAATCCCTGTCGGGTGGAATTGGACGAACTCCATGTCCTGGAGCGGCAGGCCCGCGCGCAGGACCATGGCGTTGCCGTCGCCCGTGCAGGTGTGCGCCGAGGTGCAGGAGAAATAAACGCGCCCGTAGCCGCCGGTCGCGACAATGACGAGGGCGGCATTGAAGCGGTGGATCGTGCCGTCGTCGAGGTTCCAGGCCATGACGCCGCGGCAAGCGCCCTCCTCGTCCATGATGAGGTCTGTTGCGAAATACTCGATGAAGAATTCCGCCTCGCGCTTCAGCGCTTGGCCGTAAAGGGTATGGAGAATAGCGTGGCCCGTGCGATCGGCCGCAGCACACGTGCGCTGGGCGATGCCGTCCCCGAATTTTGTCGTCATGCCGCCGAAGGGACGTTGATAGATCCGGCCTTCGGGTGTGCGGGAGAACGGCACGCCGTAATGTTCGAGCTCGATCACCGCGGGAATCGCCTCGCGGCACATATATTCGATGGCGTCCTGGTCACCCAGCCAGTCGGACCCTTTGACGGTGTCGTACATGTGCCAGCGCCAGTCATCCTCGCCCATGTTGCCGAGGGCAGCACTGATGCCACCCTGTGCGGCGACCGTGTGGCTGCGGGTCGGAAACACCTTGGTGACGCAGGCAGTCTTGAGCCCCTTTTCGGCGATGCCGAGTGTAGCGCGTAGCCCAGCGCCGCCAGCGCCGATCACCACGACATCGTAGTCATGGTCGACGATTTCGTACGCTTTTGCCATCAGCCGTGGACTCCGAATGCGAGCTTCAATACGCCGAAGATAGCCCCCGCCGCGAGCAACACCGCAAGGAACTTGACGCCGATAATGCTCGCAAGCTTGCGCCCTTCATGGTGCACGTAATCCTCGATCACGACTTGAAGCCCAAGTTGGGCGTGATGGAACGCCGTTGCGATCAGGACGATCGACAGGACGGCGTTGAGAGGATGCGCAAACCACGCGGCGACGACGTCACGGTCGGCACCCGTGAGCTTCACCATGGCGTAGATGAACCAGAGCGACAGCGGGACGAGCGCCAGTGCCGTCAGCCGCTGCGCCCACCAATGCTGAACACCCTCCTTGGCGGAACCAAGGCCGCGAACGCGGCCGAGCGGGGTACGAACGCTCGACATCACGACCCCCCCATCGCCGCGTAGCCGGCGAACCACGCGACGAACGTCAACACCACCGATGCCGCGACCACGAGCCAGGCACTCCGCTCCGCGTCCTTGAGCGCAAAGCCCCAGCCCACGTCCCAGGCAAGATGTCGAATGCCGTTGGCAAGATGGTAGAAAAGCGCCCATGTCCAGCCAAACAGCACGAGCCGCCCGAGAAACGATCCGATGAAATACTGAACGGTCGCAAACCGCGGCGCGCCGCTCGCCGCCGCGGCGATCCACCAGACGAGCAGGATCAATCCCAACGAAAGTGCTATCCCGGTCAGTCGATGAACGATCGACAGCACGGACGACCATTGCGGACGATAGACCTGAAGGTGCGGGGAAAGCGGCCTGTTGTGAGCAGTCATCGCGATGCCTTGGCCTTATGCGCGAGGTGGAGGGATGTCGTAAACTCGATGACACGCAAAAGCAGATTGCAAATGCAGATATCGATTTGCGCCAATGGGTGTTCTAGGCCCCACCCCGCAGGGAGTCAATCTTCCGGGCGGAGACTGATGCGACTTGGTTTTTTGACCAATGTGCATAAATTGGGGGAAAAACTGTGCGGTAATTGTGTGAATCCGGGCGTTTTATTCACAAGTTTTTTGCATAATATTTAACTTCTTCATTGCTCCTTTTGTTTTCTGTCGGCACGATATTTTGCGATGCTGAGGGTGACGGGTCGGCGGCCACTGTCGTATTTCCGCCTCAGCCTTCGGGCAAGTCGGGATGACGCAGGGTTATGCCGGGCCGAAGCGGACGCCGCGCCACGGCGACGCTGCCTGGAGTTCAAGGTGGCTGTGAAGCCGCCGGGAGGCTTCAGCAGCAAGCACGCGCTCTCCTCGCCCGGGAGAACGTGCGTGTTTGTGGGGAGAGATTCCGGTGCGCGAGTGCTGGAACCGGCTCGCAGCGGAGCAAGTGACGGCAAAGCGCTGGAAGATGCCGGCCCAGATCCTGCCCGGAGCAGGGCTTCGCATCCTGGCGCATTGGCCGATGGTGCTTCTTCGTGAGGTTCGATCGGCCAGCGAAGTAATGTCCGCTGTCGCTCTCGGCGTCGGGGGTCCGCCCAGGCCCCGGCGGCGTCGGCTGTGTTCCGCCCGGACACTTGAGCGCAAGCGAACCTTGCGCCACCGACGCCGCCTTCATTTCACGAGAAGCCCGGGGCGTCGGCTGTGTTCCGCCCGGACACTTGAGCGCAAGCGAACCTTGCGTTGGCGATGCCCGCCTCATTTACAACAGAACGTATATATGGATCGCGCACGTGAGTGCTGCGTCGGTTGATCTTGCGCGCGATTTCAGCATTGCGGATTTTCGTCAGAGATTTGACAGCGCATATCCGTCGAACGTTGCCGACCGTTGCGGTCGTCGCATGACGTTACCGTTTCGTTCAATGCGTGGAACGAACGCGCGACATTTCCAAACCGCGTCGGAAGCAGTTGGAATTAAATGCAACTGAGCCGCATCCGATCTTCGGTCGTCAACGGCGGTGGATAAAATTGTGGATGGGTTGTGGAGTCGTTGTGCGAAATTGTCAAAACTACTCACAGAAAAATTGCATTGCTAAGTACTTTTTTATTGATCGCTAAAATAAAACGCGCCACGATTTGATTGGCACGTAAAGGGTGTCGAAGTGCGCCATCCAAAGCAATGCCGGCTGGGGTTCCTCGGAATTTCACTCGGCGGAGCGAGGAGGGTGGCTTCGGGGAGATGAAGGTTCTTCGGAACTTTCACCACCCGGCTTCGGCGGCAGGGGTTCTTCGGAGCATTTGCCGCTATGCGGGAGGTTCAACTCCCGGTCGGCCGGAATCGTTCCCGGATCGGCGTCGGTGGCTTTCGGGCCGACGGGGCCGTAACGGGGGGCGCGGGGGCCTTCGGGAACCCGTTGTCTTAGGCGCGAAAATCTTCCCGCAAGGGAAGAGGGACGCGACGGGCGGTACCGGACCGATCGTCGAGTTAGCCGGCTGCAGGCGATCCCTCGCGAGGGGGATACGGTCCCTCCGCCAAGCGAACGTCCCTTAACGGGGACGGGCCCGTGCGGAGAAGGCCGGAAGCCGAGCCGCTTTTGAAATGCCACGGAGCTTCGGCTCCTGAGGCGTCGGGAGTGTCCCGCCCGGACACGTAGCGTGGGTTTTCGCTTACGCTCCCGACGCCTCGCTTATTTGCGGCGTCCCATTTCTCGCCCGCCCAAGGCACTCACGCGCGCAGCACGGAAGATCACCCCCGGCGCGGTATCAGCACCGTGTAGTCGAAATCAAGCACGATCGATGGATCGAATTCGCCGCCCGCGCCTTTGTCCGGAAAATCGGCGCAGGGCCGGTCCTTGGCGGCAAGGGTGCGCACGCGTAGCGCGCCGATGTCGCCTCGGCCCGGAATCTCCCAGCGCGCCAGAATTTCACTCCACGCGTAGAGCGTGTCGCCGGCGAAGGTCGGGTTGACGTGGCGGCCGCCATTGATCGCGGCAATTTTTGCCCCATTGCCGAGGCCGTTGAAGGAAAGTGCGCGCGCGAGGCTCATGACGT
>DASPOR010000102.1 GCA_035625915.1 Alphaproteobacteria bacterium
CACGATGTCGCCCAGGACATAAACCCTCTCGGTGGACCGGCCGACGAGCCGATGGCGCGCTTCGTCGTGGATATAGTAATCGTCGGGAAGCGTTCGGATCGGGACCAGCCCGTCAGCGCCCGTATCATCCAATGTGACGAAGAGGCCGAAGCGCGTGACGCCGGAGATGCGGCCCGAAAAACTTGCCCCGACCCTAGCCGATAGGAACGCCGCGATGAAGCGGTCCTGGGCGTCCCGTTCAGCCGCGTCCGATCGCCGCTCGGTCATCGAAATATGTTCACCGACAGTCTCGAATGTTGCCTCGGCGTCTGCTGGCAGACCGTCCGGGCCGAAGCGAAGGGCCGATACAAGTGCTCGATGGACGAGGAGATCGGCATAGCGGCGGATCGGCGACGTGAAATGCGCGTAGCGCCTCAAGGCAAGGCCGAAGTGTCCGATATTGTGGGGGCTATAGGTCGCCTGCGCCTGGCTTCGCAGCACCACTTGGCTCACCAGTTGGGCATGGGGCGTTCCGGCCGCCTTATCGAGAATTTGCGTGAAGTGTTTCGGGCGCAGCACTTGGCCTTTCGCGAGCTTGTAGCCGAGGCTTGCCAGGAACTCGCGCAGGCTATCGATCTTGTCGGGTGCAGGCGCATCGTGCACGCGGTACATGCAAGCCGCGCGCTTTTCCTCGAGGGTTTCAGCGGCCGAAACATTCGCGGCGATCATGAATTCCTCGATCAGCCGATGGCTGTCGAGCCGAGCCCGCGGCACGATTCTGTCGATATGGCCGTGCTCGCCGATGATGACCTGCCGCTCCGGAAGATCGAGATCGAGCGCCCCGCGCGCGACGCGGGCTTCGAGGAGCGCGCCATAGGCGCCATAGAGCGGTGTTATCGTGCCCGGGAGAAGGGGTGCGGTCAGCGGGTCGGGCCGTCCGTCCCGTGCCGCCTGCATCTGCTCGTAGGTAAGCCTGGCCGCCGAGCGTATCACGCCGCGCACGAAGCGGTGGCGAAGCTTGATACCGTGCGCGTCGATCCACATGTGGACGGCGATGCAGCCGCGCTCCTCTCCGGGCCTCAGCGAGCACCATCCGTTCGAGATCCCTTCGGGAAGCATCGGCACGACACGGTCGGGAAAATAGGTCGAGTTGCCGCGCTCGCTCGCGGCTTTGTCGAGGGGATCGCCAGGGCGGACGTAGTGGGCGACATCGGCGATTGCGACCAATAAATGCCACCCGCCGGGGTTCGACGGGTCGCTGTCCGGCTCGGCCCAAACGGCATCGTCGAAATCGCGTGCGTCAGCACCGTCGATCGTCACGAGTGTCGTGTCGCGGAGATCGGCGCGGCCTTCCGCGCGCACGGGTCCGGCGCGTTCAGCCTGCATCAATGCATCATGGGAAAAATCGACGGGGATGCCGCGCGCGAAGATCGAAATGAGGCTGATCGAGCGGGGGTTTCCCATATCGCCGAGGCGCTCGACGATGCGTGCTGGACGTGGGCCGAGCCTCACGCCGTGCAACACCTCGGCAAGGACGAGTTCGCCTTCCTTGGCCCCCGCGGAGTCCTCGAGGGCGACACGGTATTCCGCCTTGTATTTCTTATCGGTCGAGCGGATGCGGCCCCCGTCCGGCCCGAGCGCAAAAACGCCGAGCACCTTACCCGGCGCCTCGGAAATCCGGCGGATCGTGCGACCTTCGTACTTGCCCGCACCGATATGCTTGAGCCGAGCGAGTATGCGATCTCCAGGCCCGACCGCCGGCGTTCCGCGCCGATCGGGCGCCATGTAAATCCGCGGCGGTGGGCCGGCACCCTCCCAGGCGATCGGTTTAGCGAGGACCTCGCCGTCCTGGTCGGTTCCCGTCACCTCGACGACCGCGATCTCCGGCAAGCGGCCGGGCGGGCCGAAGCGGCGGCCGGTATTTCGTCCAAGGGCGCCCTCGCGCTCGAGCTCCTTCAACATGGCCTTGAGCTGGATTCGCTCCGAGCCGGTAATGCGGAAAGCGCGCGCAATCTCGCGCTTGCCGAGCGGGATAGGGCTCTCGCGAATATAGGCCAAGAGCGCCTCCCTCGTGGGGAGGGGAGCGGGCTTCTGTTTCGGTCGTTGATTGGCCAAGTGCTACTTTCTATTCGGCGTCCGTAATCGTCGCCGCATTTTTCCGTCGAGGCGCTGCCTTCGCGGCCTTTTCCTTCGCCGCTCCGGACTTGGCCGATTTTGCCCCTTTGACCGCCGCCCTGCTCGTCCGTGCGCGAGGTCCTTTATTGCCGACCCCGGCCGCCGCGCGCGCTGCAAGGAGCTGCACTGCTTGCTCCATGGTGAGCGTTTCCGGTGAGGCGTCTTTGGGAAGCGTCGCATTGACCGAGCCGTGCTTGATGTAAGCGCCGTATCGGCCTTTCATGATGCGCACGGGGGTTCCATCCCCGGGATGCGGTCCGAGATCGCGCAGGGCCGCGGGCCCGCGGCTTTTGGCTTGGCTCAGGAGATCGACCGCCCGGTTGAGGCCGATCGTCAATACGTCCTCGATCGATCCCACACTCTTGAATGTGTTTTCATGCTTGATGTACGGCCCGAAACGGCCGAGGCCCGCACTGATCGGCTTGCCCGTTTGGGGGTGAGTCCCGATTTCGCGCGGCAGCGAAAGAAGTTGAACGGCGAGCTCAAGCGTCATGTCCTCGGGCTTGGTACCGCGCGGCAGCGAAACCCGCTTCGGTTTTTCAGCGGGCGGCGACTTGGCTTTCTTGCGTGAGCGGCGCTTGCCCGGAGCCCCTTCGCCGTTTTCCGCTTCGGCCGTCGGCGACGCCTCAGCCTGCGCGCTATCGGCCGCACCATTCCCATTGCCGTTGCCGTTTAGCTCGCCGCCAAGCTGGACGTAATAGCCGTAGGGTCCCTTGCGCAGATAGACAGGTTTCTTCGATCCAGGATCGACGCCGAGCTCCTTCGGGCCTTCGAGAGCCGGCCCGCCGCCATTGCCGTTGCTCGCCACTTCGAGTGCCCGGGTGTAGCGGCACTCCGGATAGTTCGAGCAGCCGATGAAGGCGCCGAACTTGCCGAGCTTGAGGCCGAGCTTTCCGGCCCGGCAGACAGGACAGAGGCGTGGGTCGCTGCCGTCTTCCTGCGGGGGAAAGAAATGCGGGCTCAACTCCTCGTTCAATGTGTCGATGACCTGGGTGATCGAAAGATCCTTGGTGCCTGCGACGGCCTTGCTGAAATCGATCCAGAACTCGCGCAGGACCTGCTTCCAATCGATTCGCCCGTCCGAAATTTCGTCGAGCTTGTTTTCGAGGTCGGCGGTGAAGTTGTATTCGACGTAGCGCTGGAAAAAACTTTCCAGGAACGCGGTCACGATGCGCCCGCGATCTTCCGGCACGAAGCGCGCCTTCTCGAGGCGAACGTATTTTCGATCCTGAAGCACCTGAAGGATGCTGGCATAGGTCGAGGGCCGGCCAATGCCGAGTTCCTCGAGCCGCTTGACGAGGCTCGCTTCGGTGTAACGCGGCGGGGGTTGGGTAAAATGCTGCTCGGGCTTTATGTCGCCGCGCGCCACGGCTTCGCCTTCCTTCACTTGCGGCAGGCGACGCCCCTCTTCGTCGTCCTCGGCCGGATCGTCCCGGCCTTCCTGGTAGAGACGCAGATAGCCGTCGAACAGCACGATCGACCCGGTGGCGCGCAGGACGGCAGCCCCCGACTTGTCCGCGATGTCGATGATCACTTGGTCCAAAACCGCACTTTCCATCTGGCTTGCGACCGTGCGCAGCCAGATGAGCTCGTAAAGCCGGCGCTGATCCTCGTCGAGGTGCTTCGCCACGTCCTGGGGGCGGCGGAAAAGATCGGTCGGTCGGATCGCTTCGTGCGCCTCCTGGGCGTTCTTGGCTTTCGTCTTGTAACGGCGCGGCTGATCCGGGAGGTAGTTCTTGCCGTACTGCTGCTCGATCAACCGCCGCGTCGCGCCGACCGCCTCGTTGGCGAGTGAGACGCTGTCAGTGCGCATATATGTGATGAGGCCCTGGGTTTCGCCGCCGAGATCGACACCTTCGTAAAGGCGCTGGGCGATTCGCATGGTTCGCGAGGCGCCGAAGCCGAGTTTACGGGAGGCTTCCTGCTGCAGCGTCGAGGTGGTGAAAGGCGGGTAGGGGTGCCGCCGCTGCTGCTTGCGCTCGACTTTGGCGATCGAATAGTCCCCGCGCAAGATGGCCGCGACGGCGGCATCGGCCTTCGCCTTGTCGCCGAGGTCGAATTTGTCGAGCTTCCTGCCGTTGAGATGGGTGAGGCGAGCCGTCAGCCCTTGGCCCTGTACCGTGCGGAACTCGACGTCGATTGTCCAGTATTCCTGGGGCTTGAATTTCTCGATCTCCGCTTCGCGCTCGCAGACGAGGCGAAGGGCGACGGATTGCACGCGGCCGGCGGAACGGCTTCCGGGCAACTTGCGCCACAGTACCGGCGAAAGCGTGAATCCGACGAGGTAATCGAGGGCGCGGCGGGCAAGATAGGCCTCAACCAGTTCGCGATTGACGTCGCGCGGATGCGACATGGCGTCGAGCACGGCGTCCTTGGTGATCTCGTTGAAGACGACGCGTTTGACGTCGACGTCCTTGATTGCGTTGCGCTCCCTAAGGAGTTGCAGCACATGCCAGGAGATCGCTTCGCCTTCCCGGTCAGGGTCGGTCGCCAGGAAAAGGCGCGCCCCACCCTTGACCGCACTCGCAATGGCGCGGATGTGCTTTTCCGAACCGCCATCGACCTCCCACGACATAGCGAAGTCCTCGTCCGGCCGGACGGAGCCGTCCTTGGGCGGCAAATCGCGTACATGACCATAGGACGCCACCACCACGTAGCCCTTGCCGAGGTACTTGTTGATGGTCTTGGCCTTGGCTGGAGATTCGACGACGACGACGTCAGTCATTCAGCATATGCCCGCAGTGCAACAAAGGGGCGGGAGGCTAAATGGTTTTCCGTACGAGAGCAAGCGCACCCGGTTTCTAGTGTATCGGAAAATGATAAAATAAAACAAATACCAATATGTTATGTATATTACGTTAATGTGATTTATAAGGTCGAATCAAGTCTCTGGGGTGCTCATTCGAGTTCGAGTCCGGTTATCCATATCGCCACGGCACGCCCGAAAAGCAATGGCGAAAACCCAATGCCTACGCGCATATGCTCACACGATTTCCAGGATGCCGCTCAAGTCGCCCGGCGAGTTCCAACTCGAGGAGGACCATCGATAACGTGGCACTCGTCAGCTGTGTCTGCCGAAGAATTTCGTCGACCGCAACCGGCGTTGGCCCGAGTGCTTCGAGAACGCGGCGGCGTGCCATCGAGAGCTCCGTCTCGGGGCCAGCCGCTTGCGGGGCGGTAAATTTCGGTGGGTCGCCGGGCTCGGTGAGCGCGCGGCGGCCCATGGCGTCGAGCACCGCAATCACGTCGGATGCCGACTCGGTCAAATAAGCACCGTCACGAATAAGCGCATTGGTACCTTTGCAGCGCGGGTCGAGCGGCGAGCCGGGCACTGCGAACACCTCCCGGCCCTGTTCCGCCGCGAAGCGGGCCGTGATCAGTGAGCCGGACCGCTCTGCCGCCTCGACCACGACGACCCCCAGCGAAAATCCGGACACGATCCGGTTCCGGCGCGGAAAATGCCGTCCTTGGGGGACAGTCCCCGGCGGCATCTCCGAGACGACAATGCCTCGCCGGACAATTTCGCCATAGAGGGCGCGGTTCTCCTCGGGGTAGACGATGTCGACGCCGCCCGCCATGACGGCGATGGTCCCGGTCTCGAGCGATCCTTCGTGGGCACTCGTGTCGATCCCGCGTGCAAGCCCCGAGATGACGAAAATACCGGCTGCTCCGATTTCATGGGCGAGTTGACGCGCGAAGCGCCGTCCGCTGGCTGACGCGTTACGCGCACCGACGATTCCAATCGTGCGTTTGCCTGCGGGGTCGAGCGTGCCGCGCAGAATGAGAACGGGTGGGGCGTCTTCGACGGCGCGCATCGGTGCGGGGTAGCCGGGTTCGTCCCGGCAAATAATGCGCCCGCCCAAACCCTCGATGGCCGCTAGTTCTCGCTCGCCGTCAGCGCGGGAAGGAATGCGGAGCGACTGTCGGCGCCCGCCGCGGTGGGCGAGTTCGGGGAGAAATTCGAGGGCTGAGCGCGCCGAACCGTAATGCGCCAGGAGTTGGTAAAACGTGACGGGCCCGACATTCTCGGTTCGGATCAGGCGCAGCCAGTCGAGGCGCTCGTTAGGGGAAAACGGGGTCGAGCCGGGCATCGCGCGAAAATGGCGAAGCCTCACGGGATCGTCAACCTTCACGTGAAATCCAGGCTGACCCCTTTTTTCCTTGGTTGCCTGACGTTACCCTCCCCCGTACCATCGGGGGGCACGGGCCGCCTGCTGTTAGCTCCTACAAGAGGTTCGGGGAAAAGACCCTGCCGACCGCCTTCGCGGCGACGACGACAGCATGGCCAACGGCTTTGGCGGCACCCCATAACCCGCCGGCCGACACCGCCTCCAATTCCTCGATCGTCAGTTCGCGTACAAGCCCGTTCGCTTGGCGAGGTTTCATCTCGTTCATGTGTAACTCTCCCACTTTAACGCAAGCCCAAATATTAGGGGTTCATGCAAGTATATGTTGAGTACAAAAACGATAGTACAACTATTCGTTCAAGTCAATGCAGCGATCAGTGGGTGTAGAATTTACGTTTTTTCAGTGCTTTTTTCCGAGCCTCGGTTCCGTTCCCTTGAGAAGGCGCCGGATGTTTGCGTGGTGGCGAAGGATGACGAGGACCGCGATGAACGCTGCGAGCTGGGCCATCTGCGGACCTTCCGCGAGCCAGCCGTATAGCGGGGCGAGCGCAAAGCTCGTCAATGCCGCAAGGGAGGAATAGCGAAAAAGGACTGCCATCGCGAGCCACGTGGCGCATGCCGCGATGCCGGCGAAGGGTGCCGCCGCCAAGAGCACGCCGAGGCCCGTCGCGACGCCCTTCCCGCCTTTGAATCTGAGCCAGACGGGAAAGAGATGGCCGACGACAGCGCCACCGCCTGCCAAGACCGCCATATCGGGACCGAAGCGAGTCGCGATCGCCACGGCCGCAGCACCTTTGCCGCCGTCGAGGATCAGCGTAAGGGCGGCAAGCGCCCTGTTGCCGGTACGGAGGACATTGGTCGCCCCGATATTGCCCGAGCCGATCTTTCGGATATCGCCAAGCCCGGCCATGCGCGTAAGCACGAGACCGAAGGGGACCGAGCCCAGGAGGTAGCCCGCAAGTGCCGCGGCAAGGAAGGGCCATGTATAGGCGAAATTCCCAAGCGGGGAGGGCATCGGCGTATGTCCTCAGTGCTCCGCCGCGAAAACTGGCCTGCCGTCGACGACGGTGCGCAGAACGCGGCCTTTGACCTCCCGATCGGAAAAAGGCGAGTTCTTCGATTTGCTGCGGAACTTGTTTTCTTCGATCGTCCAAGGCGCCTCGGGATCGAACAGCACGAGATCCGCCGCTGCACCCTTCGCAAGACGGCCGGCCGCGAGGCCCAAGAGATCCGCGGGCTTGCAGGTAAGGGCGGCCATGATTTGAAGCAGGCTCGCCTTCTTCTGGTGATAGAGCGCCAGCGACAAGGCGAGCGAGGTTTCGAGTCCGATGATTCCGGCAGCCGCCTGGGCGAAGGGTTGACGTTTGCTATCCTGGTCGTGGGGCGCGTGATCGGATGCGATCGCATCGATTGTGCCGTCCGCAAGACCGGCGACAATCGCCGCACGATCGGATTCAACGCGTAACGGCGGGGAAACCTTGGCAAACGTGCGATAATCGCCCACCGCCGTTTCGTCGAGCGTGAAATAATGGGGTGCCGTATCGCAGGTGACCTTGAGCCCCGCGTGCTTGGCGCGGCGGATCGCGTCGACGGCGTCGGCAGTCGAGAGGTGTGCGGCATGATAGCGGCCCTGGGTGAGGGCGACGATACGCAGATCGCGTTCAAGCAAGATCGATTCCGCGGCGGCCGGGATGCCGGGCAAGCCCAAGTGCGTCGCGACGATGCCCTCGTTCATGGCGCCGCCCTCGGCAAGCACGGGTTCCTCCGCATGTTGGATGATGAGGGCGTTGAACGTGCGCGCGTAGCTCAGCGCACGGCGCATGACCAGCGCATTTGCAACCGCCTGGAGCCCGTCGGTGAAAGCGAGGGCGCCTGCTTCCTTGAGAAGGCCGATCTCGCTGAGCTGCGTCCCTTCGAGACCCTGGGTGAGGGCTGCATGGCAATAGACCTTGACGAGCTTCACTTCCCGTGCGCGGCGCGCGATGAACTCGACCCCGGCCACATCGTCGATCACGGGGTCGGTATTGGGAAGACAGACCATCGCGGTGACCCCGCCCGCGGCGGCTGCCTCGCTCGCGGTCGCGATCGTCTCCTTGTGCTCCTCGCCGGGCTCTCGAAGCTGCACGCGCATATCGACGAGGCCGGGTGCGAGGCAAGCGCCCCTGCAATCGATGCGCTCCACGCCTTCGGGCACGCCATCTGCGAAGAGACGCGGGCCGAAATCGGCGATCGTCTCGCCCTCGGTCAAGAGTGCCCCGCGCCCATCCAGTTCCATCGCCGGATCGAGCAAGCGCGCGTTCACATAGGCGATTCGGCCGGGGCGCTTGTCGAGCGGTATGCTCATGCGCCCGAACCGTTGCCGCCGCCCACGTTCGAGCGCATGTCGTGCCGCATCAGCAAGTCGAGGCACGCCATGCGGACCGCGACCCCCATCTCGACCTGCTCATGGATGGCGCTGCGGCCGATATCGTCGGCGACCTCGCTGTCGATCTCGACACCCCGGTTCATCGGGCCGGGATGCATGATCATCGCGTCCTCCTTGGCGACTTCGAGCTTGGCATAATCGAGGCCGAAAAAGTGGAAATACTCCCGGATCGACGGCACGAAGGAACCGTGCATGCGCTCGGTCTGAAGGCGAAGCATCATGATCACGTCGACATCCTTGAGCCCGCGCTTCATGTCATAGAAGACCTCGACCCCCAATTCTTCGACCTTAGAGGGAAGCAGCGTGGGCGGGGCCACGGCGCGCACCTTGGCCGCCATTATGTTGAGGAGGTGGATGTTCGAGCGCGCGACGCGGCTATGAAGGATGTCGCCGCAGATGGCGACGTTCAGTCCTCGGATGCGCCCCTTCCGCCGGCGGATCGTCAGGGCATCGAGCAGGGCCTGAGTCGGGTGCTCGTGGCTGCCGTCGCCGCCGTTGATGACGGCGCAGTTCACCTTCTCGGACAGGAGCTTGACGGCACCGGAATCGAAATGGCGGACGACGAGAACGTCCGGGTGCATGGCGTTGAGCGTCATCGCCGTGTCGATGAGCGTCTCGCCCTTCTTCACGCTGCTCGATCCGACCGACATGTTGATCACGTCGCCGCCTAGGCGCTTGCCCGCAAGCTCGAACGAGGTGCGGGTGCGGGTCGAGTTCTCGAAAAACAGGTTGATCACCGTGCGGCCGCGCAAGCCGGTGCTCTTCTTGTCGGCTTTTCGGTTCTGATCGACGTAGGAGTCGGCGAGATCGAGGAGAAGCGTGATTTCCGCCGCCGATAGGCCCTCGATTCCCAGGAGATGCCGGTGCGGGAAGCGAAGCGAGGGGTCGGGGGCGCTCAAGGTCATTAAAGCGGCACTATATGTCGCGCCGCACCTCTCTCGCAAGGCATAGGTCGCGCGCGTGATCGCGGTCGAGGCTGGTTCGCATCTTCGGTCGGCGAATTAACGCATGTCAGCCCATCGCGGTCCCGGGCTTGGTCGGCCCTGATGTTCCACTTTTGGGAATTTTCGTGCTTGTTCCCAAACGTGGAACTTGCTATATTTTTGATGGTGCAGATTATCGCTCGCCGCACGCTCAGGCTCTTTTGGCAAAAGCATCCGCAAGCAAAAGTGCCCCTGGTTGCTTGGTTCGCGGCGGTCGAGAAGGCCGTCTGGGCGACACCGGCGGACGCCAAGGCCCAGTTTGGTGCGGCTGTCGATTTCGTTGCTGACAATCGGCTCATATTCGACATAGGCGGCAACAAATACCGACTTGTCGTCCATGTTGCGTATAGGTTCAGGCGCGTGCTCATCAAATTTGTGGGTACCCACGCGGATTATGACAAGATCGACGCGGAGACCGTGTGATGATGACCGAAATTCGTCCGCTTAGGACCGAGGCCGACTATGATGCAGCGCTCAAGGAGATTGAGCAGTATTTCGACCAAGAGCCGGAGCCCGGCACGCCCGCAGGCGATCGATTCGACCTGCTCGCGCTTGTGATCGAGGATTACGAGCGCAAGCACTGGCCGATTGAAGCATCCGATCCGATCGAGGCGTTAAAGCTCGGCATGGAGATGGGCGGATACAAGCAGTCCGATTTTGCAGCGCTGATAGGTTCGAAGTCGCGTGCCTCTGAAATCCTCAATCGCAAGCGTCACCTGACGCTCGAGGCGATTTGGAAGCTCACCAAAAAGTGGCACATTCCCGCCGAAAGCCTGATCAAGCCCTACCCAATTTATCCCGGCAAAAAGGCCGCTCGGATAGCCATCCGCCATGTTGCCTCGGCAAAGGCGGCGGCCGCCGCCCGTAGGGCAGCTCGTAAGGCAGCCGCTGCCGCTCGTAAGGCGTCTCGTAAGCCTTCAACGAAACGCGCCCGCGCGTAGGATCGCATTACACTCAACCGCGTCGAGCCCTCTCTCACTCACGCGCGTCATGAAGTCCGGTGAAAGGCGCGATCCTCTGCTGATTGCGTTGGTCGACCGCATGATCGCGGGAGGGCATCCCGCGCAAATCTGACCTTCAGCGGCCCGAGGAATCCGACACCTTGCGGGTGATTTCGAAGGGAAGGCGAGGCTCGCCGAGGCCGGGGACGTGGGCGTCGCCGTTTCCCGCACCGTTGGCCGCACCGTTGCCCGGCCGCGACGGCTCCATCTGGGCGTCGAGGCGACGGAGAAACTCGCCAAGAATAATGCGGTAAAGCTCGTCCTTGAGGACCGAATCCTCGACCCCCATGTCGATTGACGGATTGTCGTTGATTTCGATAACGACCGGGCCGCGCTCGGTCTCCTTGAGGTCGACGCCGTATAATCCATCGCCGATCAGCCGGGTCGCCTTGATCGCGGTCTCGACCACGGCGGGGGGCGCTTCCTCGATCGCCAGCGTCTTGCACCCACCTTCGGAAAAGCGCCCGCTCGCGGTGTACTTCACGATTTGCCAGTGATTGCGAGACATGAAGTACTGGCAGGCATAGATCGGCCGGCCGTTGAGCACACCGATGCGCCAGTCGAATTTCGTCGGGATGAACTCCTGGGCGATGATCAGCTCGGACTTGCGGAAGAGCTCGGTCGAGACGTCCTTGAGCTCCTGCTTGTTCTCGACCTTGACCACACCGCGCGAGAACGATCCGTCGGGGATCTTGAGCACCAGCGGATAGCCGAACTCGACCTCGATTTCGGCCATGCGAACGCGGTCGACCACGAGGGTGCGCGGAGTCGGTACCCGGTTCGAGCGCATGAGTTCGGCGAGGTAGACCTTGTTCGTGCAACGCAGAATCGAGGTCGGATCGTCGATCACGACCATGTCTTCGTATTCCGCCTTCTTGGCGAAGCGGTAGGTATGGTGATCGAGGGACGTCGTCTCGCGGATGAAGAGGGCATCGTATTCCGCAAGCCGGTGATAGTCCTTCTTCTCGATAAGCTCGACCTCGAGACCCATCGGCTCGCCGATCTTGACGAACTTCTGAAGCGTGCGCGTGGAGGAGGGAGGAAGCTGCTCCTGGGGATTTTGGAGGATCGCCATGTAGTAGCGCGCTGGGGACTTGCTCTTTGGCCGCCGCCAGGCGGTTCGCGTGTAGGCGTCCAGGGACTTCTGGAAGAGGGGCTCCTGCTCGGCCTTGAGCTCATTGATGGGCACGGGGCGGATCGAAGCGACGCGCCATTTGGGTGCGACTTCGATCCCGACTTTGAGGAGCGGGCAGCGGAAGAGATCGAAAATCTGATGGGCCAGCTCTTGATAGCGGTCATCCTCCGTGAAGCCGAAGAAGACGAAAAGCGAGAAGGGTCCGCTCGGTGCAGCGCCCGGCTTCTTGGCCATCTTTTCGAGAAGCTCGTCGAGCTCGTCGAGGGCGAGGCCGTAGATCGACTTCTTGGAAAGATCGAGAATCGTCGAGACCGCGGGAATGACCCGCTCACCTCGCGCCTCGGCCAGCAGCGAGCAATAGTAGCCGAAGCTCATATATTCATAGTCGCGACAGAGATTGATGATGCGCGGATAGCGCGACATGAAGGCATCCGGGCGCGACAGGTATTCACGCGCGGTCACCACCGGGTGCCCAGCATCGTCCCATTTGAAATCAGCCCGCCGGTCGACGACGACGATGTGTGCCGTCATACGCCGGCCTTACGCTCGCGTATCACCAGAGCCGCCTTTTGCCGCGCCCGGCCATAACGGGCCGTTCGCTCGAAGTCCTTTATCGCGATCGGCATATTGCTGCAGTTGGTCGTGGTCCGGCGACCTTTCCAGTCCACCGCGGGATCATGCACGTAAATAAATCTTTCGTCGAATCCTGTCATCACCACCCAGTGGGGCTGCCGGTCCCGGTCGATCCGATAGGCGCTGACCAGGATGATCGGAACGCCGCCGGCCCGGCATTCGCGGATCAGACTGGCTGCCGTGATCCGTCCGACCGTGAGTCGTATCCTGTGTTTGCGCATCTCGTCGAGAAAATCTTGCTGGACGAGGCGAACGATTTCCTTATGCGCGGGATTGCGCACGCCGTCCTCGAAGAGCGTGCGGCGGTCGCTCACCTGTACCTCGGCCTCGAAACCGCGCGCATGGGCGGAGAGCGCCATGCCGAATGGGCTCGCTCCGCCGTGACCGGAAGTCATGAAGACAGTCGTCGATTCCCGCCAGAGACGAAGCTCGAGCGCACGGTTCGGCTCGATGCGGGCATTCAGGGTGGCCATCGCCATCATCAGCGCCGCCGGACCGCACGTGAAGCCGAGGCTTTGAGGGTAATAGGGTACCGCCCCAGGAGGCCGGCTCCCCTCCGCAACAAGCCGTTTCTCCATCCTGAGGGCTGCCATGCGGTCTTCGTAAAAGCGGGCGATGGTCCCGATTTCCCGATAGCCGAACTTGCGATAGAGGGCCTGGGCCGGTGCGTTGTCCTTGCGCACCTCGAGGCGCAGGAAACGGCAGCCGCGCCCTACCGCAACACACTCGGTCTCTGCCAAGAGCGCCTTGGCGATGCCGCGGCCCCGATGGGCGCGGTCGACCGCGAAGGAATAAAGGCGGGCTACCGCACTCTTCTTCTTGAAAAGGAGGAGCGCATATCCGCGAACGCGGCCACGCACCTCGTCGACGATCGTAATGGCATTTCCCCGCGTCATGAGCTGGCGGAAGCTGCGCGCGCTCACCAGATCGCTCGAGAAGGTGCGGTTCTCGAGGGCCACCAGGGCCGGAATGTCCTCAACCGTGGCAGGGCGAATTGTCGGGTTGGAGGCCGCCCGCTTGCGCAGTTCCGTCATTGCCCCACGTTGCCTAGCAACTCGCCCCTTACGTCCGACCAAGTCGGTCCATCGCGTCGGCGGTCGGTCCGACAAGCATCGACCGTGCGAAGCCAACACCCATCCGACGCCGCTAACTCCTATAAGGTTCGTCGCGGCCATTCGGCAAGGAGAAATCCGTATGCCGCCCGAGCAGCGCCGGCTCAAGCTGAATGCCGCAGCCATCCAACGGATATGCGTTTATAACCACAGATAGTAATGTTCTCATAATATGCAAGTGATTTCGCAGCACAAGAAAAGCCGGATGGGTTATGGTCCTGCACTCGCGGCCTGCCCTCGGCCGGCGGGCGGGTTCGGTTCAACAGGAACCTCGACCGCAATGACGGGGCCATGCACAAGGCCCAATCGGGAAAGAAGACCAATGCCGGAGCGACGCAGCACGAAACCCCGCAAGACGCACGCAGCCAAGCGAATTGACGCTCATATCGGAGCGCGGCTTCGCCGTAGACGGCTGCAGTGCCGCATTCCGAGCGCATTCCTCGCAAGATATCTCGGCGTTGGGCGGGACGAGCTTGCGGCTTACGAAAGCGGGGCAAGGGAATTGCTGTCGAGCCAGATCTTCGCGCTTTCCGGATTATTCAGCGTTTCGCCCGACTATTTCTATGCCGGCCTCCACGATGCCAGTACCTCAGTCAGTCCTCGCAAAGCGATGGCTGGTTCGGACGGCGTGAGCGATGCCAAGGCGCGCAACAGCTCGAACCGGTTGCTCGAACTCACGACGGAGATCGTCGAGGAGGTGGCCGGGACAACCTCTCGACGGCCGCGGCGAAAGTCGGGCGACCACACGCACTGATGGGTAGGCTTTTGCCGACGCACGGTATGCCGGCGCGCGGGATTTCGATTAGACGATCGCCTTGGCCCTCAACTCGGCGATTTCTTCGGCCGTGAGGTCCAGCACGTCGCGCAGCACCTCCTCCGTGTGCTGGCCGAGATAGGGTGGGGCAAAACGATATTCGGGAGCTGTGGCGGACATCTTGATCGGATTCGCGATCAGCGTCAGGGGCGTTCCAGCAAACTCGTGCGCCATCTCGATCGTCATCCCGCGAGCGCGCACTTGCGGGTCCTCAAACACCTTGTCGAGCGTATTGACGGGGCTGCAGGGTACCTTGAGGAGGGCGAGCCCGTCGATCCAGTGGGCGGAGGGTTTCGTTTTCATGATCTCGCGCACGAGCGGGATGAGGGTATCGCGATTGGCGGCCCGGTCCTCGTTCGTTGCGTAGCGTGGATCGGCGGCGAGTTCCGGCTGGCCGGCGAATTCGCAGAACTTTTGGAACTGACCGTCGTTGCCGCAGGCGAGAATGGCGTAGCCATCCGCGGTCGGAAAGACCTGATAGGGTACGACGTTCGAATGCGCCGTGCCGCGCCGACCCGGGATCTTTCCGGTCATGAGATAATTCTCGCCTTCATTCACGAGCCAAGCGACCTGGGTGTCGAGAAGGGCGATATCGATGAATTGTCCTTCGCCGGTCAGATCGCGATGGCGAAGGGCGCCGAGAATCGCGACTGCGGCGTACATGCCCGCCATGAGATCGGCGACACCAACGCCCACCTTCACGGGATCGCGGTCCGCCTCACCGGTAATGCTCATGATCCCACCCATTGCCTGGGCCAGGAGATCGTAGCCTGCGCGCGGAGCATAAGGTCCCGTTTGCCCGAAGCCGGTGATCGAGCAATAGACGAGGCCGGGCTTGATCTTCCTCAAGTCCTCGAAGCCGAGGCCGTAACGGGCGAGGGTGCCGACCTTGTAATTCTCCGTAAGCGCGTCCGAGCGTGCGACGAGCTTTTCGACGAGTGCCCGGCCCTCGGGCCGTGCGAAGTCAATCGTGACCGAGCGCTTGTTGCGGTTGGCGGCGAGAAAATAGCCGCTTTCGCTGGTATCGCGGCCTTCGACATCCTTCAGATAAGGTGGCCCCCATTTCCGCGTGTCGTCGCCCTCGCGCGGACGCTCGATCTTGATCACGTCGGCGCCGAGATCGCCGAGCAACTGGGTCATGGAGGGGCCGGCGAGGATGCGCGTCATGTCGCAAATCCGCAGGCCGTGGAGCGGTCCGGGCATGGGTGCGGTCTATATCGCAAGGCAATGAAAGCGGCAACAGACTCAACCCCGTGCCGCGTCGAGGGCACCTTGGAGGATATAGGCGGCCGCCATCTTGTCGACCGTCTCGCGGCGGCGTTTGCGAGACATGTCAGCATCGAGCAGCGTTCGCGTGACGGCGGCGGTCGATAGACGCTCGTCCCAGAAAACGAAGGGCAGATCGATCTTCTCGTGGAGGTTCGCCGCGAACTGGCGGACCGACTGGCACCGCGGCCCCTCGCTGCCGTCCATATTGATAGGTAAACCAATCACGAATCCGCCCACCCCTTGCTCAGCCACGACCGCGCGAAGGCGCTCGATGTCCTTTGCGAACTTGGCGCGAAAAAGGGTCGCCATAGGCGAGGCGATGGCCAGCGTGGTGTCGGAGAGTGCGAGGCCGATCGTCTTTTCGCCGACATCGAGGCCGAGGAGCCGCTTGCCGCGCAAGAGCTTCGCCTTGAGTTCACCCATGGAAAGTGTGGGGGCAGGACCAGACATCGGGACGTGAATAGACCTCGCCTGTTCGGGGGGCAAGCGCCGCAGAAGCAGATAGCGGCATGGCCGCACCAAGGGGTTTTGTTGCGACACTGTCCTGCCGGTGATAGTTTCCGGCCCGGATTGCGGCCGGTGGCAGCCGGCGCCAACTTAACGAGCGATTCGGGAAATACCCATGTCCGTTGACGAAAAGACGGTTCGTAAGATCGCGCGTCTTGCGCGGATCAAGCTCAAGGACGACGACGTGGCGCCACTCGCCCAGGAGCTGAGCACGATCCTCCATTGGATCGAGCAGCTTAACGCGGTCGACACGTCATCGGTCGCCCCGCTCGCCAGCATTGTCGACGCCAAGTTGCCGTGGCGAAAGGACACGGTGACCGACGGCGGCTATTCCGAGAAAGTGCTGGTCAATGCGCCCGAGCCCGCGCACGGATTCTTCGCGGTCCCGAAGGTGGTCGAATAATGACCGAGCTCACCGACCTGACCATTGCAAGTGCGCGCGACGGCCTCAGAAGTCGGCGCCTTTCGGCACGGGAGTTGACCGAGGCCCATGTCAAAGCGGTCGAGGCCGCTCGTCCGCTCAATGCCTTCATCACCGAAACACCCGAGCGGGCGCTCGCCATGGCCACACAGTCCGACGTGCGGCTCAAGCGAGGCGAGGGCGGGCTGATGGAGGGTGTGCCGGTCGCGATCAAGGACCTTTTTTGCACCGAGGGTGTTCTCACCACCGCGGCGTCGCACATCCTCCACGGCTTCAAGCCTCCCTATGAATCGACGGTGACCGCGAATTTGTGGCGTGCCGGTGCGGTCATGCTCGGCAAGACGAACCTCGACGAGTTCGCCATGGGTTCGTCGAACATGACGAGCTATTACCGCCCGGTCGAAAACCCGTGGCGGCGTCGCGGCGACAATCGTTCGCTCGTTCCTGGCGGAAGCTCGGGCGGCTCAGCGGCCGCCGTTGCCGCGCGTGCCGCCCTTGGGGCCACCGGGACGGATACGGGTGGGTCAATTCGCCAGCCGGCCGCATTCACCGGCATCGTCGGAATGAAGCCGACCTACGGGCGCTGCTCGCGCTGGGGTATCGTCGCGTTTGCGTCCTCGCTCGACCAGGCCGGGCCAATGACGCGCACGGTGCGCGACGCGGCGATCATGCTGCGCGCCATGGCCGGACACGATCCCAAGGATTCGACCTCCGTCGACGTGGCCGTGCCGGATTTCGAGGCGGCCGTTGGAAAGTCCGCGAAGGGCCTAAAGGTTGGCATCCCGAAGGAGTACCGGGTCGACGGAATGCCCGGCGAAATCGACCGGCTTTGGCAGCAGGGTATCGAGTGGCTGCGCGACGCAGGCGCTGAGCCGGTCGACGTCAGCCTGCCTCATACGAAATATGCGCTCCCGACCTATTACATCATTGCGCCGGCCGAAGCCTCGTCCAACCTCGCGCGCTATGACGGCGTGCGTTACGGCTTGAGGGTGCCGGGCGAGGACCTCATCGATATGTACGAGAACACGCGCGCCGAGGGTTTTGGGCGCGAAGTCCGCCGGCGCGTGATGATCGGAACCTATGTGCTCTCCGCCGGCTATTACGACGCGTATTATATCAAGGCCCAGCGCGTACGCGCCCTGATCCTGCGCGACTTCACGGAAGCCTTCACGAAAGTGGATGTGATCCTGGCGCCGAGCACGCCAAGTGCCGCCTTCGCGGTGGGCGAGAAAATGGACGATCCGATCGCGATGTATCTGAACGACGTTTTCACGGTGCCGGCAAATCTCGCGGGTCTTCCGGGTGTGTCGGTGCCTGCTGGACTTTCGGCCGACGGCCTGCCCCTCGGGCTCCAGATCGTCGGCCGAGCCTTCGACGAGGAGACGGTCCTGCGGGCCGCAGCGGTGGTCGAGAAGGCTGCGAATTTCACGGCCACGCCCGGCTTCATCGCGGGGAGGGCATAAGCGATGGCCGCACACATCGAGGGCAAGACGGGGGCGTGGGAGATTGTCATCGGCCTCGAGGTCCACGCTCAAGTCATCTCGGAGGCAAAGCTTTTTTCGGGAGCTGCAACCGCATTCGGTGCCGAGCCCAATACGCAGGTCTCTTTCATCGACGCCGCAATGCCGGGCATGCTGCCCGTGATCAACGCGACATGCGTCGAGCAGGCGGTGCGCACCGGCCTCGGCCTCAACGCCAAGATCAATCGCTTATCGATCTTCGACCGGAAGAACTATTTCTACGCGGACCTGCCGGCGGGGTATCAGATTTCCCAGTACAAGCAGCCCGTGGTGGGCGAGGGGACGATCGTCATCGACCTGCCAGACGGCTCGAGCCGCGAGGTCGGCATCGAGCGACTTCACCTCGAACAGGACGCGGGCAAGAGCCTCCACGACCAGGACCCGCGACGCACCTTTGTCGATCTCAACCGTGCGGGTGTAGCCCTCATGGAAATCGTCTCCAAGCCGGACATGCGCTCTGCCGAGGAGGCTGGGGCCTATTTGCGTAAGCTGCGCTCGATCCTGCGCTATCTCGGCACGTGCGACGGCAACATGGAAGAGGGCTCGATGCGCGCTGATGTCAACGTGTCGGTGCGCAAGCCGGGAGCACCCCTCGGTACGCGCTGCGAAATCAAGAACGTGAACTCGATCCGTTTCGTGCAGGCTGCAATCGAGTTCGAGGCGCGCCGCCAGGTCGAACTGATCGAAGACGGCAGCACTGTCGTCCAGCAGACGCGGCTGTTCGATTCCAAACGCGGCGAGACGCGCGAAATGCGCTCGAAGGAGGAGGCGCACGATTACCGTTACTTCCCCGATCCCGATCTTCTGCCGCTCGAGCTCGAGCCCGATTGGATCGAGGGGATCCGCAAAACGTTGCCCGAGCTGCCCGACGCCAAGAAATCGCGCTTCATCCAGGATTTCGGCATAACGCCCTACGACGCAAGCGTGCTGGTGGCCGAGCGCGCGAGTGCCGATTATTTCGAAGCGGTGGCGAAGGGTCGCGACGGCAAGCTTGCCGCCAACTGGGTGATCTCGGAACTTTTCGGCCGGCTCAACAAGGCGGGCAAGGATGTGCTCGCGTCGCCGGTTTCCGCGGGCTCGCTTGGCGAGCTCCTCGATCTCCTGGCGGACAGCACGATTTCCGGTCGCATCGCCAAGGACGTGTTCGATGAAATGTTCGCAAGCGGAAAATCGGCGCGCGAAATCGTCGAGGCGAAGGGCCTCAAGCAAATCACGGACACCGGGGCGATCGAAAACGCCATCGCGAAGGTGATCGCCGACAATCGCGGCCAGGTCGAGCAGTACAAGAGCGGCAAGCAGGGAGTCGTCGGCTGGCTCGTCGGCCAGGTCATGAAAGCGACCGGCGGCAAGGCCAATCCGAAGATGGTGAACGAGCTTTTGAGGAAAACGCTCGACCGCTGATCGCGGAAAGCCTCGCCTTATCACGAAGGAGCAGAACGGCTGGCGGCCGGCGTTGACTTACGCGCGTGCCCTGGCCGAGAAATACCCACGAATTTGACAGCCCGATGCGGAGCACTCTGTTAACCTCACATTGAAGGCAACGACGGCGGGAGCCGAGGAGGGACAATGATCGGTCGAGTGTGGCACGGCTGGACCGAGCTGGAGGACGGGGACGCATTCGAAAAATTCTTGAAGGCAACGCTGCCGAGTTTTCATCGGCACGCGGGCTACCGGCATGCTTACTTGATGCGCATGCCGAAGGAGAGCGAGACCGAATTTCTCGTCGTAACCTATTGGGATTCGATGGAGGCCGTGCGCGGTTTCGCAGGCGCTGACGGCAAGGGTTCGGTCATTCTGCCGGAAGCGCGCAAGCTCCTGAAGCGGTGGGATGAAAAGCCGCTCCATTACGACGCGGTGCGGGTGGACTGACGCCCGCCTTAGGCGCGGCGAGAAGATCGAAGGGCGAGGTGGTTCGATCTGAAGCGATCGCGTCCTACGCCGCGCCGTTCTTGAGCACGCCGCGGCGGATTTGGTCGAGCTCGATCGATTCGAACAAGGCGCGGAAATTGCCTTCGCCGAATCCTTCGTCGCCTTTGCGTTGAATGATCTCAAAGAAGATCGGCCCGATCAGATTTTGCGTGAATATCTGGAGGAGCCGGCCACCACCTTTGGTCGGTGCGCCGTCGACCAGGATTCGGTTCGCAGCAAGCCTCGCCAAATCTTCGCCGTGACCGGGAAGACGAGCATCGATGCGCTCGTAATAGGCGTCGGGCACGGTCTGGAAGGGCACCTGGCGCTGCCTCAAGCGCTCGACGGTTCCATAGATGTCGTCGGTTCCAAGGGCGACGTGTTGGATGCCCTCCCCGCGATAGGCATCGAGATACTCCGCGATTTGCGAGCGGTCGTCCGAGCTTTCGTTGATCGGAATGCGGATCTTGCCGCAAGGGCTCGTCATCGCCTTGGATTTGAGGCCCGTGAGCTTGCCCTCGATATCGAAGTACTTGATCTCGCGGAAATTGAAGAGGCGCTCGTAGAAATCGGCCCATTCTTTCATGCGACCGCGATGGACGTTGTGGGTGAGGTGGTCGATATAGGTCAACCCGGCACCGCTGGGTTGGTGCGGCACACCTTCGATCCACTCGAAGTCCACGTCGTAGATGGTGCCCTTCGAACCGTAGCGGTCGACGAGATAGATGAGACTATCGCCGATGCCCTTGATGGCGGGAATGTTGAGCTCCATCGGGCCGACCTTGCCCGGCACGCTCCAGGCCCCGAGTCCGAGTGCACGCTTGTGCGCTGTCGCGGCGTTGCGCACGCGGAATGCAATCGCGCAGATACTTGGGCCGTGAATGCGCGCGAAGCTCTGGGCGAAACTCTCCGGCTCCGCATTGAGGATGTAGTTGACGTCGCCCTGACGATAAAGGGTCACGTCCTTCGATCGGTGCCGGGCCACGGCCGAGAAACCGAGTTGCTCGAAAAGTGCCGCGAGCGCGCCGGGGTCAGGGGCCGTGTACTCGATGAACTCGAAGCCATCCGTTCCCATCGGATTGACGTCGTGAGCGCCCTCTACGGTCTCGGCCATGTCCGCCCTCCGCGGTTCCCTCCAGTCATTGACGCGACGAAACTCGCGCACAACGCGCTTGCCATGATAACGCAACTTCGCCGGAGCCGAGTTGGATATTCGCCCCGTGGCCCTATCGTTTCCATAGGTACGGCGCCATCGCCTTTTGCGCTGCGCGCAGGTAGGTTATGCGTTCGGGGTATCTTGCCTTTGCCTAAGCGGCGCCGATTTGAAGCCCCAATGCTCGCAGGACGAGCCGAGTTCGAACGGAGATGGCGATGATTGACGTATATACCTGGGCGACACCGAACGGCCACAAGATCCACATCATGCTTGAGGAATGCGGGCTGCCCTACAAGGTGCATGCAGTCGATATCGGGCGCGGCGAGCAATTCGACCCGGCTTTTCTCAAGATCAGCCCCAATAACAGGATTCCGGCAATCGTCGATCCCGAGGGGCCCGGCGGCAAGCCACTCTCCCTCTTCGAATCCGGTGCGATACTTATTTATCTGGCCGAGAAGACCGGCAAATTCCTGCCCAAGGACCCGCGCGGGCGGTACACGACGCTGGAGTGGCTGATGTGGCAGATGGGCGGCGTCGGTCCCATGTTCGGCCAGGCCCATCATTTCCGAAATTATGCCGCCGACAAGATCGAATACGCGATCAATCGCTATACAAACGAGGCCGGACGGCTCTATGGCGTCATGAACAAGCGGCTTGGCGAGGCAAAGTATCTTGCGGGCGACGACCTCACCATCGCGGATTTCGCGACTTGGCCGTGGACGCGCTCGATTGCCAATCAGGGCCACGACCTCGACAGCTTCCCAAATGTGAAGCGCTGGTTTCAGGCGATCGACACGCGTCCGGCGGTGCAGCGCGCGGTAAAGGTGCTGGCCGATCGTCGTCGCGACCTCGCGACGGACGAACAAGCAAAAGAGGTCCTCTTCGGCGCCACCCAGTTCGCCAAGCGTTAATCTACGCCCGCGCGACGGTAGGCCCGACGCACCGGGGAAACCGAGGTTGGCAAGCCGCCCCGAGACTCCCGTCCTGGACGTGGCAGGTTTCTGAAGGCATATCGATTTCGACTTGCGGTTTACGAAACCTTTCCAATTTATAGATATGTGTTCTATCTGGCGGCCTTGACCGCAGGTGGGCCACGCCTTTACGTGTCGCCAATGTGGGCGCGTTGGCGCTACAAGCCGTAAAACAAGGCCTGCGAAAAGCTTATTAGGAGCCATTGGGAATGCGTTTCTCGCCGCTCGTCGACAGGGTCGCTGGCAAAGGGGCCGCGGCATGGCACATCCATTTTGACGCCGAGCGCCAGAAGGCTGCCGGGCGCGACATCATCTTCATGACCGTCGGCGATCCCGATCAAGCCCCACCCGAGGCCGTGATCGAGGCGACCGTCGATGCGCTGCGCCGTGGCCGCACCGGCTATTCGCCCATCACCGGCTACCCAGAAGTGCGCGTCGCAATCGCTAAGCGTTTTGCCGAACGCACCGGCCAGCCATGTGCTGCCGAGAATGTCGTCATCGTGCCTGGCACGCAGGCAGGGCTCTTTTGCGCGCTGCAATGCCTCGCTGCGCCGGGCGACGAAGTCATCGCGACCGAGCCCATGTATGCGACCTACGAGGCGGTGGGCGGTGCGAGTGGTGCACGCCTGGTCAGAGTGCCTCTTCGGCCGGAGCACTCCTTCCATCCCGATCTCGATGCGATGGCAAGGGCAATCACGCCTGCCACGCGCGGCATCTGGATCAACAGCCCGCACAATCCGACGGGCGCGGTATTGACCCGGCAAGAAATCGAATCGATCGCGGCACTTTGCCGCCGTCACGAGCTGTGGCTGCTGTCCGACGAAGTCTATGAGGATCTCGCTTTCGCACGCCCCCATATCAGTCCGTGGAGCCTCCCGGGAATGGCGGAGCGCACGATTGTGGTCTCGAGCCTCTCCAAATCCCACGCGATACCCGGTTTTCGCTTCGGCTGGATCGTCGGGCCCGCTGCGCTCGCGAAGCACCTTTTTAATCTCCTCCTTTGCATGCTCTATGGTGGGCCGCCCTTCGTGCAGGACGGCGCACTCGTCGCCCTCGGCCGCCAGCTGCCCGAAGTCGCCGCCTTGCGCGAGGATTATCGCCGCCGGGCGGCGCTGCTCTCGGGCATCCTCGCAGAGGCGTCCCAATGCAGGGTCGTTCCGCCGGAAGGCGGAATGTTCGTGCTGCTGGACGTGCGGGGGACCGGCCTTAGTTCCGAGGCGTTCGCCGACGCACTCCTCGAGCGGGAAGGGGTCGCCGCCCTGCCTTGCGACGGGTTCGGGCCAAGTGCCGTCGGGCATCTGCGCCTTTCGCTCACGAATAAGGACGAGCGCCTTCGGGAAGCGGGCAAACGGATCGTTCGCTTCGCGCGACAGCTCGCCATGCGAAACGCGTTGGTCGATAGCGAAGTCACTTAGGTCTTCGCCATTTGCTCGCGCTTTTGCGAAATTTTTCGACATAGCGCGCGTGCTCACGCGCGTCCCGACGCCATCGATCGCGTTGGCGACCTCGGCGACGCCCAATACGCAGTTGAACCGCGCCGCCGCGTCGGCGGCGAAGCCGACCGCAGGCTCGTGGCTCAAAGCGTAGAAGGGCAGGATGGGCGACTGCTCGACCACCTTGATAAATGGCAGCGCGAAATCGCCGGGTATTCCGAAAAGCTCACGCGCGCCTCGCGCCCTGAGCATCTCGAGCACTACCTCCGCAACGTTCTTCGGACCGCCACCCGCGTCCTTGGGGAAATCGCCGAAGCGGCGTGAATTCGGCGGCTGAAGCCCTCTCGCTCTCCGCGTTCACGCACCCGCGACGGCGACGAGAGTTCCGTCGGATGCCGATTGGCGCAACTTGATCAGCGGCGCATATTCCGGCGAGCGATGCCATCGCTTGGCGGCGGCCATATCGGGGAATTCGAGGATCACGAGACGATGGGGGCGCCACGAACCTTCGAGCACCTCATGCTCTCCGCCGCGCACCAGGAATCGCCCACCATACTTCTCGATCGTGGCGAGGACCTGCTTGCGATACTCCTGATAGGCGTCGGGATTCTTGACGTTCACGTCGGCGATTACATAAGCAGCCATGTCGAACTCCATGCCGTACGGATGAGTGGAACGCCTAAGTGCGCTCGATTGTTCGCGGTGATTATGCCAGTATGCGCTGCGATACCCTAGACTCTTCAAATCACGACCCGGACCCTCGATCCCCATGACCCAGGACCAGAACTTAAAGCCCGCGACGCTCGCCGCCCAGGCGCTCGGTTGGGTCGACGCGACGACCCACGGGATTGTCCCGCCGATTCATACCTCGACCACCTTCATCCGCGATGCCGACAACCAATACCGCACCGGGCTCAGTTACGGCCGCGACGACAATCCGACCGGCGATCAGGCCGAAACGCTCCTGAACACGCTCGAAGGCGGACAAGGTTGCTTGCTCTTCGCCTCCGGCATGGCGGCCGCGACGTCGGTATTCCAAGCCCTCAAGCCCGGCGACCACGTTATCGCGCCGACGGTCATGTATTGGGGTTTGCGCAAGTGGCTGCTCGAATTCGCAACCGATTGGGGTCTCAAGGTCGAGCTGGTCGAGACCGGCGATCTCGCGCACCTCAAGAATCGCTTGCGACGCGGCGAAACAAAGCTCGTCTGGATCGAAACTCCGGCAAACCCGACTTGGATCGTCACCGACATTGCGGCCTCGGCGGCGGCGGCGCACGAGGCAGGTGCCCTGCTTGCCATCGATAGCACGGTCGCAACCCCGGTGCTCACGCGCCCGATCGAACATGGCGCCGACATCGTGATGCACGCGGCGACGAAATACCTGAACGGCCATGGCGACGTCATGGGCGGAGCACTCGTCACGGCCCGAAACGACGGATTTTGGCAGCGCATCGTGCGCCTTCGCCATGACAATGGCGCCATCATCGGCCCATTCGAGGCATGGCTGCTGATACGTGGACTGCGCACGCTCTATCTGCGGGTCGAGCGCTCTTCGGCGAACGCGATGGCGGTCGCGGCGCACTTTGCTGGCCATGGCAAAATCCTCGCCGTCCACTATCCGGGCCTCAAAAGCGACGCGGGTCACGCCATCGCGGCGAAGCAGATGGCGGGCGGATTCGGCGGCATGCTCTCGATCCGGGTCAAAGGAGGAGAGGTGGGGGCCATCGCGGCGGCGGCGCGCGTCAAAGTCTTCAAGCGCGCCACTTCGCTCGGCGGGGTCGAGAGCCTCATCGAGCATCGTGCAAGCGTCGAGGGCCCGGGCACGCCCGTGCCGAGCGATCTTCTGCGCCTTTCGATTGGCATCGAGGACGCGGAGGACCTGATCGCGGATCTCGAACAAGCGCTCGCTTAGTCAGCTTACGATATTTTAGCGTCATAGGAGGAATACTTGATCGAGCTCTACACATGGGGCACGCCCAACGGCCGCAAAGTTTCGGTCATGCTCGAGGAATGCGGCCTCGCGTACAACGTCCGCAAGATCGACATCACCAAGGACGATCAGTTCACGCCAGCCTTCGTTGCTATCAACCCGAACAGTAAAATTCCCGCAGTCGTCGATAGCGACGGCCCGGACGGAAAGCCGATCACGCTTTTCGAATCCGGCGCCATCCTGATCTATCTATCGGAGAAGACGGGCAAGTTCCTACCCAAGGACGCGCGGGGAAAATACGCGACACTGCAGTGGCTGATGTTTCAGATGGGTGGGGTCGGCCCGATGTTCGGCCAGGCCCATCACTTCATTCGCTCCGCGGCCGAGAAGGTGCCTTACGGGATCGAGCGTTACTCGAAGGAGACGAGGCGCCTTTACAGCGTCATGAACAAACGGCTGGGAGAGGCATCCTATCTTGCCGGGGCTGACTACACGATCGCGGACATCGCGACTTATCCCTGGGTCGCGCGCCACGAGTGGCACATGGTCGATCTTGCGGAATTTCCCAACGTCAGGCGCTGGTTCGACGCCATCGGTTCACGGCCGACCGTGAAGCGCGGGATGGCGGTGCCGGGCTAGTGCGGCGAATCCGGAAAGATTGCGCGATCCTCGGCCGGACGCGATTCGCTCGCCGGCCGATCCTGCTTCGTCAGCCCCGTGCCTACTTGTTCAGCCGATCGCCTGCTGCGAAGCCGCCGGCGTTCCTGCCCCTTGGCGCGTGAAGGGCACCACCGTGCCGCCACTTGCCGGGCGGGGAACGAGGAGACCTTGAAGTTCGCGCTTGCAAGTCTCGAGGATCATGACCTCGCGAGCGTCCTCGCGGTCGAATACCTGGATCGATGTGAGCTTGTTGTCGACGAGATCGAGCAACGACTCAACGCACTACTTCGACAGTGACATTTATGCCCCCTACCTAAGGCCTGCTGATCACCGTGCCAGTCTGCAGCAATTTTAATTAAAATTACGTGAATCGTTTACTCGTGTGGCGAAACCGAGATTCACTCCAAGCGGGTGCGGGACCGTGAGCGAATATCGGAGGCAAAGCCACGCGTGCAATACGTTGAATCTCGTGCGGTATTCGGATTAGAAGTTCCCAAACGCGGCTGCCGGCAAATTCATGGGAACTCAAATCCGCACGTTAAAGACCAACGAATTTTATTGCGTTCCTATCTTGGGGCCGCGGCCGGATGGCCCGCCACTCCGCTCGATACCGAAAGCGGTGCTTGGAGTGTTCCGCCCGTGTTCATTGACATATTGGCATCGCCCCGGTAAGTAGCCTGTCCGGTCGACCCTGACCGGCCCGCGTGATCTGTTTTGCGGCCTGGAGCGATGGGTGAGTGGCTGAAACCAACGGTTTGCTAAACCGTCATACGGGCTTAAACCCGTATCGAGGGTTCGAATCCCTCTCGCTCCGCCATGCTGCGGTTTTCCTCGGTTTTGATTGGCGTAGCAACCGTAGAACCGTTGCTGCGACAACTACGATTTAGGCTATTGCCACCCGATTGCCACCCAAAAGTATCGGAAGTGTTCTTACTGGCTCACTCGGTTAGAACGCCGGCCAGCGAAGTCTCGACGATGGCCGCGGCCGGCTCGTCGGTGTCGCCGAACGGGTGAGCATAGGTCGACAGGGTGATGACCGGACTTGCGTGACCGATCCGGCGGCTGACGGTCACGACGTCGAGGCAAGACGCGACGAGTTGACTTACATGCGTACGTCCCAAAGCGTGCAGTGTGACTTTCGGCAGTTTGAGAACCCGAACCGTCCGCGCCCAATCGGTGGTCAGCGCATCCGGCGCCCGCGGAGTTTCGCCAGGCCCGTTCGTATCTCGTCAGGGGCGAGAATTTGGGTCTCGGTGCGCTGGACGCACGGATGCTCCGCCGAAGCGACAGGATTATTCGTGATCGTACGCCATTTAACGGCATGGCCGAACACGCGATGCATGAGTCGATGAACGTGGTCGATCGTCCGTGGCGCCAAGCCGGCATCCTCGGGCTTCGCGCGCTGCAGCCTGCCATGAAGGTTAGCAACGTGCGCGGTCTTTGTTATGGCCAGAAATTGATACACCGGCGGGCTTTGGCGATTTGCCGTTGCACAACGCATCCAATGGGGCAATGCTTGCCCTGCAACGGCGCGCGAAACTAGGAAACGCCGACATGGTTGAGAAGCGAAAGCTTGTGTCTCGTTGGCAGAGTGAACATCATCTGATCGTTTTGGGGATTTGCGGGATGTTCTGCCTTGTCGCAGGATCGGCCCTGGGCGCTGAGAATGCGTTCGATGGCGACTACACTGGAACGAGAACGTTGACAAAAGGCGACGCTTCGCTTTGTCCCGCGAAGGAAGATGTATCCGTCGATATCCAGGGCCATACCCTGACATTCTCCCACAGCACACTAAAAGACTACACGGTAGCGTTTGATCCTGATTCGGATGGGTCATTCGGCGAGGTCATTATGGAGGACGGTGGGCGCCAGATCGCTATTCAGGGTCGCACGGTTGGCAATGTTTTAGACGCTGATGTCGATAATCCCCCCTGCGAGCATCACTGGCATGTGAAGAAAAAATAACGGGATCACGTCCCAATTCCATTTCAGGCACCGAAGCTCGCGCCGATATAGGCCGCCTTGCCAGCGACCAGTAGCTTGAATATTGCGCCAAAACGGTCCTATCCTCCTTCCGAATTAAGGTGAAACCGTCGGTTGTCTGGGATATGCCGGCCTAGTTCGCGATGGGAAATCCGATAATCATGGAGGCGAGTAGACGGAGAGGAGGGTGCCGAAATGTTCAAACCGATTCGCCGCGGCTCGTGGTACGGGATGGCCTCACGGCACTGCGACGATAGGAAGGGGAGTGCGCGCTCCCTACTAAAGATAACGCTCAGCCTGTGCCTCGGGATAGGTCTTGTGCCGCTCCTCGGCTGGACCGCGATCGGTCAAGAGACGGGTCTGAAGACGTTGTCTATTGGGTTGGATGCGCCACTCACCGGGGCGGAAGCCGAGGAAGCGATAGGGGAGATGGATGGTGCGCGCCTCGCCATTGAGGAGGCGAACTCAGCGCACCTCGTGCCGGGATACAAGCTTGTCCCGATCCAGCTCAGCGATGCCACGGTAACGGCGGCCGGATACGATCCCGCTCAAGCAGCAGCGAATGCAAGAAAGTTCGCCTCAAATCCTTCAGTTGTAGCCATTGTCGGACCAGTCGATAGCGGGTCCGCAAAAGCCATGCTGCCCATTCTTGCTAAGGCGCAGCTCCCAATGGTCGCGGGGAGTACGACGAGTCCTGATCTCACCAGCCCAAAATTCGCTCCCCAGTTCCGAACGAATGGCGAGAGAGTGGTCTTCTTCCGGACCTGTGCAAATGAAGCGTTTGTTGAGCCAGCAATGGTGAACTACCTTTATAATGAACATGGTGTCAGGAGTGTCTATATCGTGGACGACGGCGGTGGAGGGGGAGTGGCGCTCGCGGACTCGTTTGAAACAGCTGCGAAGAAGACGATGAAAGTATTGGGTCACGACTCACTCAACCCAAACGAGACAGACTACTCAACAATCCTAACGAAAATAAAAGGGCTCGGGCCGGACCTGCTTTTCCTGGGCGGGATCACGTCGGTTGGCGCTAAGCTGGCCAAGCAGGCGTACGAAATCCTGCCAAGCAAGGTTCTAAGGGGTGACGGGGGTGGCATCTATGGAGGGGACTTCTTAAGTGCGACCGGTTTCCCTGCCGCTGAGGGCTGGTTCGCGAACTCTGCCGCTCCACATGTTTTCGACACCTCGGCCGGCCAAGCTTGGGCGCGACGATTTTTTGAACGTTGGCACCAGCAACCCAGCGACTACAACTTGACCACATACAGTGCGGGGCTAGTCGTGGTTGATGCAATTGCGCGTGTCGTCAAGAGCGGCCAACCCGTCAGTCGCGCCAACGTTATCGCGGCTATCCAAAAGACGAACTTGAACACGATACAGGGGCCAATAGCGTTTGATCAGAATGGTGACCTACGAGAGCCGGTCATTAGCGTCTATCGAGTCACTCACGATGCGGCGTACCCTGACTCTGACGTGAGACAATTCAAGTACGTAGGATCAGCCAGTCCTTAGAGTCCGTTCAAGTTTAAGAATGTCCACGAGTGAGCGATACGTCTGAAGAGGAAAATTCTGCAAAAGAAAAGCCCCGTCATTGGCTGCAGGCTGGCGGGGCAAA
>DASPOR010000103.1 GCA_035625915.1 Alphaproteobacteria bacterium
GCAAAGGCAGAGGAATATACGAAATACATCTACGAATCCGGCATCAAGAAGATCGAGTCGATCCCCGGCAATCGTGGGGTTCAGCTGTTTCGTCGAATCGACGACCAATACGGCGATTTCACCGTGATCTCCTATTGGGACTCGATCGAGGCGATCAAGCGCTTCGCCGGAGAGAAGTACGAGGAAACCCACAACTTGCCTAAGGATTCGGAATATCTCGTCGACATGGAGCCGACCGTAAAGCACCTTACCGTGCTCGTGAACGAGTGGCCCAAGTAGCGGCCCAAGGTTTCCAGGGGATCGAAACGCGGCGCAGGGACCCCGGCTTAGGGTCGTACAATGACGATCACACGTAGACCTTGAGTCGACGTTCCAAGTATTGCGTGAAGGCGCCCACCGCACTCGTCATCGCGTAATAGATGATGCCGATCGTGAGGAAGATTGCAAAGTTCTGAAACGTCGAGCTGATGACCATTTGCGCCGACAGAAAGAGTTCCTGGACCGTCACGAGCGAGACGAGTGCCGAGTTTTTGGAGAGAGCCACGAATTCGTTGCCGAGCGGCGGAAGCATCCGCAATAAGGCCTGCGGAAGAACGACGAGCCGCATCGTCTGCCGGTAGGAAAGGCCGAGTGCCTTGGCGGCTTCGATCTGGCCCTTGTCGATCGATTGGATCGCACCGCGCACGATCTCGGTCTGATAGGAGCCCGAGTAGAAAGCGAGAGTGCCGACCGCGGCGACCATCGCCGGTATCTCGACGCCCATTTGAGGAAACGCGTAATAGACGAAGAAGAGCTGCACCACAAACGGTGTGCCGCGGATCACGGACACATAGGCCGCGGCAATCGCGCGCAAAATCCTGCTATGGGAGAGGCGCGCGAAGCCGCCCATGAGCCCGCATCCGACCCCGAGGATGAGGGCCATCACCACGACTTCGATCGTCCTGAGCGCCCCTTCGAGAAGGAAGGGAAGCGATTTGACGACGGTCTCGAGTCCGAGGGACGTCATGGCCTACCCGGACCGGGTGTCCTCAGGACCCCGGACCGAACCATTTCTCCTGGATGGTCTTGATCGTGCCGTCCTTTTTCAGCGACTCGAGCGCTTCGTCAATGGCCTTCAGCAGGTCCGGGTCGTCCTTGCGGACGGCGTAGCCGTAGTTCTCGTTGGTGAGCAGGAAATCGGCGAGCTTGGCGCCGCCATGCGTCTTGATGTAGTAGCGGGCGGCGGGATAGCCGGTGACGACGGCGTCGGCACGACCGCTTTGGAGGGCCTGAAACATCTGATCGTTCGTCTGATTGACGACGAGTTCGGCCTTCGGGTAGGTCTGCTTGAGATAGTCGACCGACTTGGTGCCGACTTGAACGGAGAGCCGCTTGCCGTCAAGGTCGGCCTCCTTCGCAACGCTCTTGTCGTCAGGCTTGAGCATGACGCTGAGGCCGCCCGAGAAATAGGGTTCGGAAAAATCGACGACCTTCTTGCGCTCATCGGTGATGTAGATCGCCGAAGCGGCGAGGTCGATATGCTTCGCCTCGAGGCCGGGTATCAGCTCGCGGAACGGCACTTGCTGAAACTCCACTTTCTTGATGCCGATCTTGGCGGCGATGGCGTTGACGAGGTCGATGTCGAATCCCGATCTTTCGCCCGATGTCGACGTCTGCTCGAAGGGCGGGAAGGTCGCATCCGTGCCGACGATGAGCGTTTTCTGCCCGGCTTTGAGCTCATCGAGAATTCCCGCATCGGCCTTGGCCATCGGCAGCGCGGCGACCGCCAGTCCAGCACATGCGGCCAGTGCCAGGAAGTTACGGCGCGAGTTATCCATGGTGAGCGCTCCCTCTCGTTGCAGCACGCCGTCCGTTCCGATGGCGACGGGCCTCGTTCCGTTCCAGTCGGGCGGAAGCTAGCATAGGGTCGTGCGCGGTGCGAGAGGCGGCAACCGTGCGTCTGCCGTGGCGTTGCGGCAAGGCCCCGACCGAGCAAAAACGAACGTTCTGTCCGTCGCCCGCCCGGCTTCGCCGACAAAGACGGCCGCGCGCGATGGGCACCATATGTGGTAGATTCATTAAGACTGGGTGCGGCGACTGCCCACGCCAATTTACAGTGAAGTGCAGTCATGGATGACGGGCGAGTAGGATCAAGCGAAGTGTCTGATCCCTGGAAAAACGATCGCAGTCTAAGCGAGGAGATCGTCAGTTCGGTCATTCAAGGCTCGGCTGCGGCGGGAGGCGTTGCCGCTCTGATCCTGCTCGTCACACGGGCCTGGCCCCAGGCGAACGTCATGCCGCTCATCGGGGCCCTTGTTTACGGTGCAACGCTCATTATTGCCTTCACCGCCTCGGCCCTTTATCACGGGATACCAGAGCCGCGCCTGAAACGCGTTTTCCGCACCGTCGACCATTGCACGATCTTCCTGCTGATCGCCGGGACATATACGCCGATAACGTTGGTGACGCTCTGGCACCGCTCCGGTTGGCTCCTTCTCCTTTGCGTGTGGTCGATGGCCATTACCGGCATCGTCCTTCGCCTGGTGCGGGGTGCGCGCTTTCATCAAATCGCAATACCTCTTTACCTCGCGATGGGTTGGATTAGCGTAGCGTGGGCGAAAGCGCTCTACGATGCGACGGGGCTTGGCGCTGTTTTACTCATCCTTGCAGGTGGCATTGCCTACACGGGCGGTCTCATCTTCTATCGCTGGAACGGATTGCCCTTCAACAACGCGATCTGGCACCTCTGCGTCGTCGCGGGCAGCACCTGCTTTTTCCTGACGATTTCACTTTACGTATTGCCTGCCTCGGCCTGAACCCGTCGCGGACGCGTGCCGGTGCCTATGCGACCGTCGAATGGGCGATCCGCCGGTTCACCCGATCGATCGACCGAAATTCGAACGATGTCGAGGGCGTATCCGACCCCAAACGATGCGCAATAGGCGGCCATCGATGAATGCGAGGCCTGCAAAGATCAACGCCATGCCGACGAACTCGCGGCGATCCAGCCGTTCACCGAGGAATACCGCGCCGAGAAGTATGGCGCTCACCGGAATGAGGAAAGTCACGAGGAGGACGTTCGTGGCGCCGGCGGTCGCAAGGATGCGGAAATACAGGATGTAGGCGAGCGAGGTGCCGAGGATCGCCAATCCGATCCAAGCGCCCCAAACGGTCATGCCCGGCATAGCGAGTTGCCATGGCTTGTCGCTGATGAGGGCAATGGGGAGCATCATCGCCGTGCTTGCGGTGAGTTGCCCTGCTGCGGTGACCATCGGATTGACGCCCTTGAAGCGGCGGCCGAATATTCCGGCAAATCCATAGGAAATCGCGGCACCGATGACGGCAAGCTCAGCGAGGCCATGCCGGCCGATGCCTTCGAGAAGCTCGGGCCCGATCGTTACCACCGCGCCGGAGAGGCCGATCAGGACGCCCAGGAGCTTCACGGGCGCGAGCCTTTCGTCGCGCGTGAACGCGTGCGCCAGGACGACCGTGAAAAGGGGCGTCGTGGCGTTGAGAATGGCGGCCAGGCCGCTCTCGATTTGAGTCTGCCCCCAGACGATCAGGCAAAACGGAACGACGTTGTTAAGAAGCCCCATTATCAAATTGCGCCGCCAAGCGGTCCAATCGCTCGGCAAGCGTTGGCCGAAGGCATAGAGGACGAGAATAAGGACTGCCGATGCCATTCCCGTGCGCCCCAAAACGAGCGTCAACGGCGGAATGGCGGCGACGGCAACCTTCGAGAAAAAGAAAGACCCACCCCACAGTATCGACAGCGAGATGAGCAGCGCCCACTCGATGCCGCCCATCCGCGGTACTTCGTTCCCTTTCATGTGCGCACCCCGGTTGTGGAGGACGCAAGCCTAGGTTTATCGGTTTAGCCGCACCATCCGCTTCTTGTGCCGGAATTCGCGCGAGCCTCGCTTCGCTGGGGCTGTCATGCTAACGTCGTCCGGAAGGTCGACCCTGCCGGTTGTGCATCCACGCGAGCGTGCGTCAATGTCGTCTCCCCTGAAAGCCTTGCTTGTCTGCCTATCCATCGCCATGCTCGCGGGTTGCGATGAGCTTCCTTCCCTCAAGGCCAAGCAAAATCCCCCGCTGACGATTGCCGTCGTCGGCCCGATGAGTGGGCCTTACACCCGCTTCGGCGGCCAGATGCGCGCAGGTGTCGAGCAAGAGATGGCGCACGTCAACGCGCGAGGCGGTGTCCTTGATAGCGTGTTCAAGATGCGCGGTGTCGACGATCGTTGTGAGTCGACTCGGGCGGCGAGCGTTGCGAAAGGGATCGCGGCCGAGCGACCCGCTTTCGTGGTCGGGCATTTCTGTTCCGAGGCCTCGATCGCCGCCGCGCCGATCTATACCGACGCCAATCTTCTGATGATTTCGCCGTCATCGAGCGATCCCGCACTCACCGAGCGGGGCGCGCCCAATATTTTCCGCACGGTGCCCCGCCAGGACATGCAGGGCCCGGTGCTCGCCAAGTACATCGCCGATCATTTCAGCGGCCAGCCGGTCGCGATCATTTCGGACGGCACGCCGTACGCCCTGACGATCACGGATTCGACCCGCAAGGCGCTTCGGTCGTCCGGGATACATCCAGTCGTCGACAAAACAATGGCCGGCCCAGGGGTCGATTTCACCGACCTCGTCACGCGACTGAAAGACAACAATGTTGGCGTCATCGTCTATGGCGGGAACTACAAGGACGCAGCTCGATTGCTTGTCGAAGCGCGGCGCCAGGGCTCAAGTGCCGTGGTGGCGGGTGGCGACACGCTCGTCGCCGCCGAATTCTGGCAGCTTGCCGGCAGTGCCGGCGAGGGAAGTTTCATGGCATTTCTTCCCGATCCGCTCGACACACCGCGTGGGCGAACAGCTGCAGGGGGCCTCGGGGAATATGGGGTCGAGGCGAGTGGCTATACGCTTTACGCCTACGCCGCGGTCGAGGTTGTCGTGCAAGCGGCAGAGCGCGCCAAATCCATGGCCACCGCCGATCTCATCAAGGAGATGCATGGCGGCACCTTCGACACCGCGGTCGGCATGCTGACCTTCGACGACAAGGGCGATGTAACAAATCCAAATCTCGTGATTTACGTCTGGCGAGGCGGTGCCGCGAAGCGCGAACGCTAGATCTCATCGCTCGCCCAGGATTCCCTGGGGACGGAACACGAGCAGCAGAATGAGAAGCGAGAAGACCGCGATCTCCCGATAAGCGCTCTGAAGATACCCGGCCCAAAAAGTTTCGACGAACGCGACGACGAACCCGCCGAGGAGTGCGCCCGCGAAATTACCCATGCCGCCGACAATGGCGGCCGTGAGCGCCTTGAAACCCATGAGGAAGCCCATCGAAAAATTGACCCCGCCATAATAGCTCGCGACCATCAACCCGCCCGCAGCCGCAAGGCCACCGCCGAGTGCGAACGTCGTTGCGACGGTACGGTCGATATCGATGCCGACAAGTGCCGCCATTTTCCTGTCCTGGGAACTGGCGCGCTGAGCGCGCCCATAGGGAGTCTTCGCCAGCAAGTACCAAGTCCCCAAGGAGAGCACGATCATGATCGCCAGGATCAATGCCTGCTTCGGATTCACATAGAGGCTGAAGCCATTCGATTCGGCAAGTGCGATGCCGCTCAACTGCGCTTCCGGGAGCCAGATGTTGCCCGCACCCTCGGTCACGAACACGTAGTTCTGGAGCACGATGGAAAGCCCGATCGCTGCGATAAGCGGCATGAGCGGATTGGCCTTGCGGAGCGGACGGAAGACCATTCGGTCCATGAGCCAACCGTACCCCGCATTGAAGGCCATCGCGATCGGCAGTGCGAGTATCACGCTGAACATGGGGGAATCGAGGCCGAGTACGATGAACAACGCGACCCCGACGACGGCGATGAAGGCGCCCAGCATGTAAAGCTCGCCGAATGCGAAATTGATGGCGCCGATGATGCTGTAGACGAGCGTGTATCCGACCGCAATGAGGGCCACGATGCACCCGAGGGTGGCGCCATTTACGAGTTGCTGGATGAAATAAAGCACACCGGAGCCGACTTCTGACCGCACCGGCTCCACCCTCGCTCCAGCACCGGGACTTTCCCCTTGCGCATGGATCTTCGCGAGCACGATCTCGAGGATCGCCATGCGAAGTTCCGACAACCGTCCGTCCGTATCGGTCGTGACGGCGATCAGGTGCAGGCGCTCGTCGCTGAACGCACCGCCCGCGAATTCGCATTGCACTTCGTGCAGTTCGCTCTCACCGGTATCTTTCCGCACGATGACGCGGCTGACGATGCCGTGGAGTACCGCCGGGTCGACGTCGTTCCCGATCAACTCTACGGCCCCCTCTGACAACACCACGCCTGCAACCCGGTTGCAGACTTCCGCCTGGGACGAGTCGACCTTGCCGCATCCGGCCACGAGGGCGAGCGCCGCCAAAAGAAGCGGAATTCGCACGGATTTGGGTCTGAAGGTCATGAGGATGGACGAATGGGCAGCGGAGGCCCCGCACCTTTGGTTCGTGACGCGTATCGCAACACCGAATTATAGGCAAGACGATTGCCGCTGTCGCCATCGGTGCAGGCGGTCGGCAGGAAAGACGTGCTAGGGCGAGCCGTAGCACCCGTGACGTTTCGATCGAATGGGGGTCAGACGCCCTGCTCGGGTGCCTGGTAGAGTTCCTTCGGCGGCTCCTCGCCTTGCTTGTCGGGCAGCTTGGGCTGGGGAAGCGGGTAGAATTGCGGGTCGTCCTTGTCCCAGCTCCGCTCGAAGGGCAAAGCCATGGCAACGCCACCGCCATGCTGCTTGGCATTTTGCTCGATCGCGTCCTGAAGCGCTTTCGCGGTCTTCTCGTCCCACGGCAGCTTGTAGTAGCGCGGCTCCGACACTTCGGGAAACTGGAGCCAGAGGAAGATGCCCTGCCCCTCCCGGAGATAGGAGCCGAGCACGTGCGCGTCCTTGAGGTCGGTGCGGAAGACCTCGAGTGCTGTCGCCTTGGGGCGGCCGAGCATGTCCGAATAACCGAAGAAGAGCGTACCCAGGATAAGTGCAAAGAAGCCGCTCACGAGCGTGCGGCGCAATTTGCTGCCCACCGGCATCGCGACATAGGCGAACGCACCCAGCAAGAAGGCGAGCGTGACGAAGGCGACGACGAAGGTGCTCATTTGCTGTCTCCCTTGGCACTCCGCAGGTCCTTGTGGATGCGGTTCATGCTGCCGGGCACGAACTCGCCCTTGTCGTCGAGCCTGAAGCGGAACACCGTCGTCTCCTGGCCCTCGAAGGTGAGTTGAACATCGGATTCGAGGGCCCGCCGCACGCCACCCTTCTCGTCCTGGAGCGAAACCTGGGCGTGGGCAGCGACCGGGAACTTGTGGTCGCGGCTGCGATAAAGCATCGCGTTGACCACGTACTCACCCGGCCAATGGCCGCGCCCGTACGCGACTTCGTAGTTCATCGAGTTGGGATCGCCGCCCTTGCCGAGATCGTCGCGCAGCAAGTTGAAGATGATGCCCGCTTTATTGGAATAGCCGACCGGCACGTCGCCCGGCCCCTGCACCCAAAGATCGACGTCGGCGTCGACCTCCTTGTCCCAGGTCAGCTCGACGATCACGTTGCCGGGCGGGATCTGGCCCTTGGCTTCCTCGTTCTTCTTCGCCACATGCGCGAGGGCGACTGCCCCGATCACGAGGTAGGCGAAGACGAGGAGGAACAGCATGTCGCGGAAGGAAACATTCATCCCCCGCCACATGGCTCAGACCTCCTGCCGCGCGAGCAGATGGGCGTTGGTGCCGAGCCAGAGATAGCCGATACAGGCGAGCAGGTTGGTGTAGAGGGCGGTGGCCGAGCCGATATAGATCGAGGTCACGATCGCCTTGAAGCTCTCGAAGTTCTGGGCCTTGTCGACGGTGAGGTCGGAAACCGTGATGATCAGGCCGAGCACGGTGCCGACCATGCCGAGGTAGACGAGCGCATTGCCGGCCCAGCGCACCGTCTGCCAATCCTTGCGCGCAACCGCCACGAGGCCGGCGGCGAAAAGGACCGTGATCAGGTAGCACATGCCCGACTCGTCGGCCTTATAGGGTCGCACGAGCAGGCCCTCCGCCCACGCCGCCGCCACCAAGGCAAGCCCGATCAGATTGATCACGACGAACCGGGCGACAAAGGGAAAATTCTCGCCGCGACGGCTGAACAACCGTTCAAGCGCTTTCCAATCCGGGAACACGCGCACACGGAAGCTACGATCGAGGAGTGCCTGCTGTTCGCGCACGCCGAGAGGGGCGGGCGTTTGACCGGAGTGGGTTTCGTCGGAATCGAGCGGCTGGCCGGGCGGATCGGTCGACAGGGTGCGCCTGAGGTTCAGCATGTCGAGCCCCTCCTTGGAGCTTCGGCCTCGGCCCTTCGACGAACTGAGACCGTAACATCAAGGTTAAGGGCGGAAAGGTTAACGACCCTCTAAAACAAGGTTTAATTTTTATGAATCAGCCCGCGTTTCGAACCGATATTTCGCACGATGCCGAAAAAAATTCCGGCGTCACGCCGCGCGCGTCCGTCAAGAGGCGCGCGGCGATGGATCGCCTGGACTTTAGGCCGCCTTGAGGTTGATGGCGGATACGCGCCCGTCGCGGCCGCGCTCGACTTCGAAAGACAGGGTCTGCCCTTCGGTCAGCGTCGACATGCCGGCGCGCTCGACGGCACTGATGTGGACGAAGATGTCCTTGGCCCCGTCGCTCGGCTGGATAAATCCAAAGCCGCGCTGGTTATTGAAGAATTTCACCGTTCCAACTGCCATGATGGCTCCTTCAGAATGACGAGTGGCCGTGCGGCACGATCGCAGCACGGCTTCGTTTCAGTTACCGGCCTCATGGATTGCGAGGATATGCGCCCCGCCGACTTCGCATAGAATGCGGCGTATTCGGAAATCCGAGACGTTCCCGCGACAAGATCGGGTCGGCGGAAAGGTCGGGGCAGATCGGCAAGTGCCGAAGCAGATACTGTGACCCTCTAATTGGCTGCAATGGAGGCGTTTTGCAAGCCTCATCGTCGCCTGATCCGAAAGAATTCAAAATTAGAACTCTCTTAAATGACCGTGGCGCAGGACGCTCTTCCGTGTTACTCTAACCAGTGAAAACCATTATGGCTTGCCTTATGACCACCTTACAATCTGACAAACCCTCGAAGGTCCACGATCCGCGCCCCGGAAGTCTTCCCTTGATCGGCGGCGTGCTTTGTCTCGATTTCGTGAACACGGTATCCGGCCTCCGAGATGGCGAGCATGAGATCGAGCATTTGACCGCCTACGAGGATCTCATCGCCTGGGCCATGCATGCCGATGCTTTCTCATTCTCTGAGGCACAGGCCCTCTTGGCGCGCGGGCACGCGGATGGCCCGGGTGCTGTCAGGGCATTTCATCGCGCACTCGCCTTGCGGGATACCATTCACGATATCTTTGCGTCGATCGCGACACACGATCGCATCCCCGACGAGACGATGGAAAGCTTCAACGCAGCCCTCGCCGAAGCGCTGCGTCACGCGCGAATCCTCGCGGAGGATGGGCATTTCAAATGGGCATGGGACGACCTGAGCGCACGTCTCGAAGCGCCGCTCTGGCCGGTCTTGCGCTCGGCGGCGGATCTTCTGACCACGGGCAAGCTCGACCGCATCAAGCAGTGCCCCTTCCCCCATTGCGGCTGGCTGTTCGTCGATCTCAGCAAAAACAAGAGCAGGCGCTGGTGCGAGATGAGCGTGTGCGGCAACCGCACCAAGGCGCGCCGCCACTATATGAGGGAAAAGCGCGTCGGCGCTTGAGCGGCCTCAAGATCCGGATTTCGCAGCACCGAGCAAGATCGTCGGCCGTCGGTAGGCGACAAGGCCGCCGGGGCGCCAGACGATGATCGCGACCATGGCAAGGCCAAACACCAGCATGCGGTAATGGGCGAATTCGCGGCCGAGCTCGGGCAAAAAAACCAGCAGAATTGCCGCGGTCAATACCCCAATCTGGCTACCCATCCCCCCAAGCACGACAATCGCGAGCACGGTCGCGGACTCGGCGAAGGTGAAGCTTTGAGGGCTGATATAGCCTTGGCGTGCCGCGAAGAAACAGCCTGCAAAACCGCCGAATAGCGCCCCGATGCCAAACGCCGAGAGTTTCAGGTTCGTCGGATTGAGGCCGAGCGCGCGGCACGCATCCTCGTCTTCGCGAAGCGCCTCCCATGCGCGCCCAAGCGGCAGCCGCCGCACTCGCAAGGCGAACATATTGGTCAAAAGTGCCAGACCGAGGATCAGGTAAAACAACAGAATGAGACGAGACGGAACCCAATGCGCCGAATGCGCAACAGCGCCCGGCAACGTATCGAGGCCCCATCCGAAAAAAGTAGGATGCGGAATGTCGAGAATCCCGCCGGGGCCACCCGTGAAGCTCACCCAATTTAGAAGGATGATGCGGATGATCTCCCCGAAGCCGAGCGTGACGATCGCCAGATAGTCCCCGCGCATGCTGAGGACCGGGAAGCCGAGGATGACGCCGCACGTCGCCGCGACGAAGCCGGCGAGCGGCAAGCACTCCCAAAAATTGAGACCGAAATAGTGCGAGAGGAGTGCGAAGGTATAGGCGCCGACCGCGTAGAACGCCACGTAGCCGAGATCCAAAAGACCTGCGAGGCCGACGACGATGTTGAGGCCCCAGCCGAGCATCGCATAGATCAACACCGTGATCGCGAGATCGACCATATAGGAATCCGAAAAGGGAAAGAGCGGGAGGAATGCGGCTAAGAGCGCTAGCGCCGAGCCAATAATCAACCGTCGCCGCTCCGATGTTTCGGCAGCTGCACGGCTCGTGCGCACTGCAGTGGTCAAGATGGTGCGTTTCGGTAACCCGAACGAGCAAACGAGCGACAATGCCAATCGGCCCACAAATACGACCGCACTGCCGACGACGACCCAGTGAAGACGCGGGATGAGCGTCACGGCGCCTATTGCAGTAACCACCCGAACCCCGAGTATCGGCAGCGCCAGAAACGCAGCAAATGCCGATGCCATCGCAGCCTCGCCGAAGGCGCGCACGGCCGCGCGGCGCCACCCCTCACCGACAATGCTGTCAACCCGCGCCTTTTCCAACGTGACGCCTTCCAACCCCACCCTTGCACCCGACCTAACTTTCATTCATCCGGTTGCCGGTTGGAAAGATACCAGAAGAATCCGCGAGGGTCAGCGCTCGTGTGCCGACTCCGATTTTCGCCATATCTCGGTGCGGAACTGTGAGCGAATTCCGGATTCAAAACTCGGGCGGGATCGTATCGAGAAACCGGATTGGCATGCCTTGGGGTGTACCGACGATTTCATCGTCGCGCATTACCACATGGCCCCGGATCACGGTCAACTTCGGCCAGCCGGTGACCAACATCCCGTCGAACGGCGTCCAACCACAGCGGCTCGCTATCCACCGGTTCTCGATGGTCCGCCGCGCCTTGAGGTCGACGATCGTGAAGTCGGCGTCGTAACCGATGGCGATGCGCCCCTTCCTTGCAACTCCGTAAATGCGAGCAGCCCCGGCGCTCGTGAGATCGATGAACCGCTCCAGCGTCAAACGGCCGGCATTGACATGATCGAGCAATATCGGCACGAGCGTTTGCACCCCGGGCATTCCCGCGGGGCTTTGCGGATAGGGCTTCGACTTTTCCTCAAGCGTGTGCGGCGCATGGTCGGAGCCGATCACGTCGACGACGCCGTCTGCGACGGCGCGCCACAATGCCTCGCGATGGCCGGCATCCCGAATTGGCGGATTCATTTGCGCGAGCGTGCCGAGGCGGTCATAGCAGTCTGGGGCAACGAGCGTGAGATGCTGCGGCGTGGTCTCGACGGTCGCGATGTCCTTGTGCGCGGCGAGGAGGGTCATCTCGCCGGCCGAGGTGACGTGAAGAACATGCACTCGCCGCCCCGCCTGCCGGGCAAGTGCGATCAGCCGTTCGACTGCCTTGAGTGCGGTCGCTTCATCGCGCCACGCGGGGTGGAATTGCGGCTTGCCACCCTCAATCGCGATTTTTTTGCGCTCGACGAGGCGCGTCTCGTCCTCGGCATGCACGGCCATGCGCCGGCGGCCGCTTCGAAGAACCGCGAGCACGCCGTCGTCGTCCGGCACGAGCAGGTTTCCGGTGGAGCTTCCCATGAAGAGCTTGACGCCCGAGCAACCCGGCAGCGCTTCCAGCGTCGCGAGTTCGGCGACGTTCCCATGGGTCGCACCCACGAAAAAGGCATGATCGACCCATGCGCGCCCCTTGGCGCGTGCGAATTTGTCCTCAAGCAGCGCCTTTGTCGTGGTGCTGGGGTTCGTATTGGGCATCTCGAAGACACCCGTGACGCCGCCGAGTGCTGCTGCGCGAGTCCCCGTCTCGAGGTCCTCCTTGTGCTCGTTGCCCGGCTCCCGCAGATGCACCTGGGTGTCGATGACGCCCGGCAAGACGTGAAGGCCGCGCGCATCGATTGCTTCTCTTGCCTCGCTCGGCGCGAACGAGCCGAACGCCACGATCCACCCACCGCGTGCTGCAACGTCGGTTTGGATGAAGCCGCTCGGCGTTGCGAGGGTGCCATTTCGGATGATCAGATCGAACGGTGTCGCCATGTCACGCTGCCAACCGCATCAGCGAAGTGTCGCTATGCGCGCGTTCACGAATGGCGAGAAACGCCCGCGATAGCGCGCTTGAAGATCCGACCGGCGCCAATCCGAACCGGTGACCCTTCCTCGGCACAGGGACGAGCCGCAGGCGCAGCGCCATGTCGCGACGAGATCGTTTTCGTCCTGCCAAAAGGCGTAGTCGGCCGTGAGCTCATCGCCGGGCGCCAAGTCGCGCCGGGCCGCGAACGTCACTTCGTCTGTCATCCACAGGCTGGGATCGCATGAGTGATTGAGAAAAAAATCCCGGAGGTCGCTTGCACCGACCGGGGTAACCATGAAAAGCCCCTCCCCGATCGGGATTTCCGAGTCGGGCTCGATGTTGATCGAGCCGAGCCGCTCCCTCGTCAGGACCGCACCACCCCATTCGATGACGATGTCGCCGGCCGCAATCGGCGCCGTCGCGAAACTTCCATGCCCTGCAGTACCCGAGCGGCGCACCTCGATGCGCGAATCGAGCCAGGATTTTGTGCGGTATTCTCGACTCACGGTTCCTCCTTACGCGGCCCGCAAATGCTCGAAGGCATCGGGTGCTCCCGTGACGCCCATGATGTGGCGCTGGTGCCAACATGCGTAAAAGAGAAGCGCCCATTCCGCGAAACCCGAGCGTTTGCCCGAGCGTTTGAAGAGCCGCTCGACCGCAACCGGATCGCACATTTGCCGGACACCCTCCTGGCGCGCCACGAGCGGGCCGATGCCTTCGCTTCTCCTCGCGATCCATTCGGCGGTGGGCACGGTAAAGCCCCGCTTGGCGCTGAACGGTTCGGCCTCGGGAAGCTCGCGCGCCAGCCAGCGCCTGAGGAGCCATTTGCCGCGCCGGTCGCGAAGCTTGAGCTTGTCGGGCAAGCAATAGGCGACGGTGGCGACCGCACGGTCGAGGAAAGGCACTCTCGCCTCGACGGAATGGGCCATCAGGCAGCGATCCGCCTTAAGGAGGAGATCGTTTGGGAGCCAATCGGCCACGTCGACCGCTTGCGCAACCTGAAGGTCGCTCCGACCAGGCAAGACCGCCGCAACCTCGGCGGCCGCGAAACCGTCGCGCCATCCCTCAAGCTGGCTGCGCAGGACGCCAAGGCCGTCGAGGATGCCCCGCGCGCGCATCGTGCGGCCCCACATCCACCAAGGCCGCAGGGCGCTGCGGTATCGTCCATATCCAGCGAACAACTCGTCTCCCCCCTCGCCCGTCAGGATCACCTTGAGCGAGCCCTTTAGCTCCGCCGCAAGCTTGTAGGTCGGCAACGTTGCATAATCCGCCGCCGGATCGTCGAGCGCTTCGACAACCCTCGGAAGGTAGGTCCAAAAATCCGCTTCGTCGAATTCAACCTCGACATGCTCCGCACCCACCTTCTCGGAGAGTTTGCGCGCGAGGGCCCTCTCGTCGACCACCTGCGTGCCCGAAAATCCGATCGTGAACGCGCGCACGGGCCGCTCATTGAGCTTCGCCATGAGCGCCAAGAGGGTCGACGAATCGATTCCGCCCGAGAGGAACATGCCATAGGGAACGTCGGAGCGTTGATGCACGCGCACGCTGTCGGTCAGTGCCGCGTCCAGCCGATCGAGGGCCTCCTCCTCGCTCCAGCGTTCGGGGCCACCGGAGGGAAGCGCATCAATGCGCCGGCGTTCGACGATTCGCCCCTCGGCGAGGACCAGCGTCTCGCCTGGAAGCAGTCGGCGAATGCCGAGAAAGGCCGTGTCGCGACCGGTCGTGAATTGAAGTTCCAGAAGCTCCGTCCCGCGCGCAGGATTCAACGCGGCTTGGGCAAGCCCCGCGGCAATGAGCGCTCGCGGTTCCGAGGCGAAGGCGAAAAGGTCGGGCCGCTCGACATAATAAAGCGGCTTGATGCCAAAAGGATCGCGCGAAAGCACGAGTCGGCCGGTCGGCGCGTCGTGGAGTGCGAATGCGTACATGCCGCGCAGACGCTCCACGAAGGCAAGCCCTGTGCGGCGATAGAGAAGAAGGGGCGGCTCGAAATCCGAATTGGTCGCGTAGTTCACGCCGGTGAGCGCTGCGTCTTCACGGAGTTCGATGTAATTATAGATTTCGCCGTTGCCCACCAACGCCGCACCGCCCGGTTCGTAAAGCGGATGCTGACCGGTCTCGAGATCGATGATCGCGAGCCTGTTCTGCACCATGCTGACATTGCCGAAGGCGTAATGTCCTCTACCCTCCGGCCCGCGATGGTCCAGAACGTCCGCCATGCGCTTGAGTGCGGCTTCGTCGGGCGGACGGCCGTTCGTCGTCATGATGCCCGCTATACCGCACATTAGCTCGCGACCTTTTCAAAAAATTCGATATAGCGCGCCACGACCACCGCCTCCGTATAATCGCGTTCGAAGGCAGCACGGCCGCCTGCGCCGATTCGCGCGGTAAGGATCTCGTCATCGAATGCCCGGCGGATTCCATGCGCAAGTGCGGGCGCATCGTTGACGGGCACTAAGATTCCGCTCTTTCCATCCTCGATGATTGCCGCGGGTCCTTGACTCGCCGCCGCGACGACCGGCACCCCGTGCGCCCAAGCTTCGATCACCACATTGCCGAGCGGCTCATGCCGCGAAGGACACACGAGAAGATCGGCCGCCGCAAGCAGTGCGGCCGTATCGTTGCGCCAGCCCAAGAGGCGCACGCGCGGGCCAAGCCCCAGCCGTTCCGATTGGGCTTCGAGGGCTTGACGCTCCGTCCCGTCCCCCGCGATCCAACAATGAACGTCCGGAAGTTGGGCGAGAGCCGCGAGCAGCACATCGAATGCCTTGTTCCGATGCAACCGGCCGAGTGCGAGCACGAGAGGTACCGTGTCCGGCGTTCCCACGCTTCTGCGCGCGAGCGGTTGGGCGCGCGTGGCATCGACGAAATTAGGAAGATAATGCGCGCGCGCGGGCGGCCAGCCGGAGCGGCGCAGATAATCCACGATATCGACCGTGTTTCCGATCAGGTGATCGCACGCCTTGTAATAGTGGAGATCGTAGTAGCCGCCAAGGCGCGCCACGTGAATGAAACGAATGCCGTCGCGCGGCCTCGGGCACTTCCACGTGGCGCGATTCATCCAGGTGAACACGACATGGGGTGCGAACGCCTCGATCTCCCGGCGCAGGCCCGGCCGCGTCCACCAATCCAAAAGACCGCCGAAAGGCAACTCGACGGCGTCGACCCCCTGCTTGCGAAGTGCATAGGCGCGCTCCTCGTCGCGGCGAATGACGACGCGTTGATCGAGGCCGGCGCGCGCGAGCGCTGGTATAAGTCGCGTGAAAAATTCCTCCGCCCCACCATGATGGGCGCCCGCGATCGCCTGCAGGACGCGCAGTGCTGCCATCAATCCGTCTCGAGCCTGGCCTTGAGATAGGAAAGTAGCGGATATAATCCGGCCATCAGCGCAATGAGAAAACCATAGGGACCCTCGCGGTAGCCTTTGCGTGCGACATAGCATTTGTAAAAGCGCGAGAACAGGCGCCGCACGTTCGCGGGGAAGGAACCGATGTGGCCACTGGCACGCAAGTCCCGGGCGCGCGCCGTGGTATAGCGATCGAGGCGCTTCAACATATCCGAGATGTCGCGGTCGACGTAATGCACCATCGGCGTCTTGAGCCAACGCCGCTCGCCCTTGAACGTCACTTTCGGATGTATTCGCTGGTCCCCCCATTGCTTGGCGCCGCGAGAGAAGAGCCGCACCGTCGCCGAAACACCCCATGCCCCGCCCCAGCCGTAACGCACCAGCCGCTCGCCGACATAGTTGTCGAATGGAATGAGAAAATAGCCGGGTGCGGCACGGACGATCGCGGAGCGGATTTCGGTGGCGAGTTCAGGCGAGACGCGTTCATCGGCGTCGACCTCCAAAATCCAGTCGCCGCGGCAGGCATCGATACCGGCCATACGACGCGGCCCTTCGATTTCCCACGCCCCCTCGATCACGCGTGCCCCACATCGCAGGGCGATCGCCTTCGAGCCGTCCGTGCAGCGGTCGAGGACCACGACAATCTCATCCGCGAAGCGCAGTCGACCGAGGCATTCGGCGAGCTGGTGCTCCTCGTTGCGCGCAACCACCAGGGCTGAAACCGTTGGCGTCGCCTTGGCCCCGCCCGCCGGGAGTTGTTCGATGGCGCTCATGCCGCTTGGCCCAGACTTCGGCGCCACAGCCGGATCGCGGCATTTTCCACCATGTCTACGGTAAGGCTGTCCATCAGCGTGTCCGTCGTACGGTGATCGTACCCCGGCTGCCCGACAAGCGCGTCGTAGCTCAACTCCGTCGACACCGTGTCCGCGTGAGGTCCCCAGGGGGCGTAGACCTCGACCCTGCTCGGCCCGAAAAGGCCGAGCGTGGGCACGCCCGAAGCGGCGGCGAGGTGCATCAGGCCCGAGTCATTGCCAATGAAAAGCGCGCACCGGCGCAGGATCATGAAAGCCGTGAGGAGATCGACCTTGCCGATAAGATCGACGCGCCGCGCCGCACGAACGGAAGCGAGCACCGGTTGAGCGAGATTTCGCTCCGACTCCGCGCCCAGGATCACGACGCGCGCCGACGGCATGATACCGTCCGGCGCTGTCAAGCGCTCCAACAGTTCGGCAAAACGCGCCCCGCGCCACATCTTGCCGCGCCAATTTGCCGTAGGAGCCACCGCTAATGGTGGCGGGCCGTCGGGCAGCAAATATATCGCGTTGTGCCAATGCTCGGGTGCGGTCCAAATTCGCGGGGCAAGCGCCTCTTTCTCCCCGATCACGCGCGCAAGATGGAAAAGGCGATGCACCATCTCCTTGCTCGGCGTCGAGATGTAGCGCCTTCCGGCCACGAGGAAGTAGGCGATTGCGGAGGCCCGGAGATCAACGACGATGTCCCACCGCCGCAACGCGGCCTGGCGCCATAGTTTCAACCAATGTCGTCCGTAGCTACGCTTCTCGAGGACATGGATTTGCTCCAGACCCGGTACGGCGCGAAATATATCAATCGCGGCGGGGCCGCACGCGATCGTGATTCGGGCGCCGGGATGCCGCTCGATCAGACGCGCGAGTACCCCTGTCGAAAGCACGGCATCGCCGACCCGTGTGTGGGTGATAAACAGGATATTCATTTTCGTAGAGAATATGCCGAATCCACGCTCAATGCCAATTCGCCTCGAACGCCGTTGCCGCTGAGAGCGGTCTCCGCCAGCACGTCGCTCGAGGCACTCCTTAATCTCATATCCGCAGCTCCATCCTCAAGGAGCATGACGGTCGTTTAAAGACATGACGATCGTTTAAAGAAAGGAATCGGCGGTCGCCCCTAGAGCGTAGGTTCATGGTGGGCGCCATACAGGGCTTTGCCGCCTGACCGACAAGGGTCCAGACCCCCCGGGGTCGGACGGAGGCATTCGAAGGACTTGTCATCTTCATTTCGGCAATCCAACTTGAAGGCGGCTTCATGTGAGGAATCTGTCAATGCCAAGCGGCTTTTATGCACTCAATGAGGAGCGAGCCTGCCTGATCTTGTCGGGCGAGGACGTGCGCAACTTCCTCCAGGGCATGATCTCGAACGACATCGAACGACTATCGGCGCGCGCCGCCCTTTATGCGGGCTTTCTAACGGCTCAGGGACGCTTTCTCCATGACATTTTCATTGCCGAGCTGGCCGACGGCAGGATCGCGGTCGACGGTGAGGCAGAGCGCCTCGACGATCTCAAGCGTCGGCTTACGATGTACAAGCTCCGCGCCAAAGTCGCGATCGCCGACGGGCGTGACAGCCTTGCGGTCGTTGTCCTCTGGGGCGACGACGTCTTCATGCCGTTCGAACTGCCCGCCGAGCCGGGTGCCGCAAAGCCGATCGAGGATGGGGTGGTGTTCGTCGATCCGCGCCTTGGCGCGCTCGGCTGCCGCGCCATGATGCCCCGTTCGAGGGTGGCCGCGATCCTTGAGGCCGCCGGCTATTCGCAGGGACCTTTTGACGAATATTGCCGATTGCGCCTATCGCTCGGCGTGCCCGAGGGGAGCAAGGACATGCCGGTCGAGAAGGCGCTCGTGCTCGAAAGCGGTTTCGAGGAGCTGAACGGTGTCGATTTCAAGAAAGGCTGCTATATCGGCCAAGAACTGACCGCGCGCATGAAGTATCGCGCCCTCGTCAAGAAACGCCTTTTTCCCGTTGAGATGGATGGCCCGGCGCCCGCGGCCGGCACTCCCGTCACCTTTGGCGGCGAAGAGGTAGGCGAATTGCGCAACGTGAAAAATGGCGTCGGACTCGCACTCCTGAAACTCGACGCCGTCGAAGCCGCACTTGCCCAGAACAAGCCCTTGAATGCCGCAGGCGTCGCCCTGCGCCCGCATAGACCGGCTTGGTTTGCGACCGCAGCCGGACCGCACAGCACGCCGCGTGACACCGATCGCTGATACTTATGCGCGATGGAACGGCGCTGGACCGTCGATCTCGGAGTTCGGCCGGGTTGTCGCGAGGCAGACCCTAATCGTCGACCAAGGATCGCGAGCTGCCCGCGCTTAATCGCCGACGCGCTTTGCATCCACAATGCGATAGAGGAGCCCGGTCGGATCGTCGCGCAGGACTTCGAACTTGCCGGCGATCGTCACCGGATCGAACGTGAATTTCACACCGTCGCTGGATTGCACCTCGACGAGCTGGTCGGGCCCCGCCGGTAGGCAGAAGGGACAGCTCGGCGGCAGGGCCGTGAGCACGAAACGCGTCTGTTTCTCGGCTTGGTCGAGCGGCATCATAAAGCCGCGAAGTTTGACGTCCTTGCCGTCGAGGGAAAGCACGCCCGCGCCAAATTGCGGCGGCCGTTCCTTGGGATCGATCGGCGCATCGACATCCTTTAGCTCTTCCCAACGAACGCCGTCCTTTGGCGCTGGCGGCGGCGTCATCCCGTCCGGCGACACAATGGTTGATTGGCTGAGGGCGAACGCCGTGCCGTGGCCAAAGGGGGCTTCGGCCAAGCAAAGGCTGAGCGCCACGCCGAACAAAAGGCCCGCCGCCGTCGTTACGCCAAGTCTCATACCGCCACCTTGCACGAAAACCGGAGGAATCTAGTCGCCCGCGAGGGTGTGCGCAATATCCACCCGGTAGGCGAGCAAGGCCGGCACGAATGCCGCTGCGGCCCCCGCGGACAACGCGAGCACGATAAGCCACCCTTCGTCCGCACGCCAGACAAGCCCCGAAAGGCCCAAGGCGCGCGCTTCGGACGAGAACTCTCCGAGTAAGGCCGCAATACCGTGGCCGAGAGCGAATGCGAGCAAGATACCGCCCAAGGCCAGAAGCAAGCCTTCAAGCATCACCTCCCGCAAGACCCTGCCGCGCGAGGCGCCGAGGCTTCGCATGACCGCGATGTCGTACCGGCGTTCGCTCGTCGCATTGTAGAGGGCGATGAAGGCTCCGAGTGCGGCACACGCTATCAAGAGAATCCCGAACGCGCGGAGCGTGCCGATACCGACGCCGACGAGGGAGAGCAGCCGCGCCGTCTCGTAGGCCGGCGACGCCGCCTGCAATGCGGTGTGACCGTTCACGAGGCGCGGCAACATGGCTGCCGCCAATGGCGTGCGATACGTGATGAGAAGGGCCGTAATCTCGTGCACTGGTACCGCTTGCACTTGCCACGCGCTTTCGACCGACGTGAGGATGAGGCGATCGAGCACCGTGCCCGTCGGCGCCAGGATGCCGACAACAACGTAGGGTGCCGACTCGCGCGTTTGCCCACCCTGAACAAAACCGTGCTGGGCGGAAAAATTGTCGCCGACCCTAAGCCCGGTTATCCGCGCAGCTTCTGCGCCGAGCGTTGCTTCAAGGGGTGCTTGCCAGAAGCGGCCCTGCGCAATTTTGGCCCCGTAATGCTGCGCGTAACTCGGCTCCGTGCCGACCACTCGAAAGTCCCTATAGTTGTCGCCGAGCGCAATCGGTATCGCCGTCGCGACGAGGCCATTGTGGGCGACCTCGTTCGCATCGTCGAGCGGAACGTTCCCAATGGGCGCGTCCGCATGATAAAGCGTCGAGAGAATCAGTTGAAGCGGGCTGCCCTTGGCACCGATAACGAGGTCGAAACCGCGCGAGTCCCGCGTAAGTCGGCTTTCAAGTTGCGCACCGAAAAGGATTACGACGACGATGGTGCCGATCCCAAGTGCCAGCATGACAAGATTGAGGGCCATTGTGAGGGCCCGGTCGCGCAGATAAGCAAAGCTGAGCGTGACAATGTTCATCCAGCACTCGTGAGGTCGTGAGGCAAGGTCAGACGACGCTCGAAGCGCTCTTTGACGCGAGCGTCGTGAGTGGCAATCACGAGTGTTGCACCGACCGCGGTTGCCTGGTTCACGAGAAGGTCTATCACCTGTTCGCAGCTCGAATCGTCCAGGGCCGAACTCGGCTCGTCGGCAAGTATGAGGCTCGGCCGATTTATCACGGCGCGCGCGATCGCCACGCGCTGTGCCTCGCCCTGACTGAGCCGGCGCGGCTTCAGCGTTGACTTCTCGGCCAAGCCGAGGCTTTCAAGCACGTTGGCGATGCGCGTGCGGTCCTGTTTCATGCCGGCAAGGTATTGAGCGAGGCGCAAATTGCCCTCGACGCTCAGCGCCTCCACAAGGTGAAGTGTCTGGAACACGATGCCCACGCGCTGTCCGCGAAACCGGTCGCGTCGAACGGCCGGCAGGGTTGCGATGTCTTGCCCGTCGACGAAAACGCGGCCCTCGGTCGGCTCAAGGAGTCCGGCGGCGAGATGTACGAGAGTCGTCTTGCCGGAACCGGACGGGCCGAGCACCAGCCAGTGCTCGCCCTTTGCGGCCCGCCAGCGTTCGAGTACCAATATCGTACGGCCCCCGGCTTCTTGCCGCACGCCATCGAAGACCAACATCCAGTTTCACCTGCGGCTTCTTACGAGCGAGCTGACTTCTTCCCGGTGCCGGGTTCTGTTACGATAGGGCGCTCGGCGGGGCATCCTGATCGATCACCCCTTGCATGACAAGATGGAACCCCGCATCGGCCGGATGCGCCGACCCACCCACGACGAACTCTTCCGAACAATCTGGAGATTGGAGATTTGATATGCGGATTGTCGCCATCGACCATGTGCAACTCGCTATGCCCGCAGGCGGGGAAACGCTGGCGCGAAACTTTTACGAAGGTATTCTGGGAATTCCGGAGGTGCCCAAGCCGACGGAGCGCGCCAAGCGCGGCGGCGCGTGGTTCGAGCACAATAACGTGAGGGTTCACCTCGGGGTCGATCCGAGCTTCGTCCCCGCGAAGAAGGCGCATCCGGGATTCGTGGTCGACGACCTCGAGGGCCTGATCGAAAAGCTCGAGCATGCGGGGTACCGGACCGCGGTCGAATCGGCGGATTACGGGCACCGCGCTTTCGTGCACGACCCCTTTGGCAATCGCATCGAGCTCATCGCGTCCGATAGGTCGATTGCTCGAGGTTAGGTTCCGGCTTCGGTCGTCGCATTGGCGAGGAGATCGCGCAGCATCGCCTCACGCGCTCCAGGCTCACGCAAGCGCCGCTCAAGCGCAGGGTGCGCCCACGTGACTCGGCCTGGCGGCGTCCGCGTGGCGGCCTCTGCCCGCCCGCCGCGATCGGCCACAAAGAGGATGCGCGAGGCATTGTGCGGATCGGGTGTTACGTCGAATAGCTCTCCCTTGGGCGAAACCCAGACCGCATGAAACGATGCGGAGATCGAGATGCCGGGATTTTCCCAAATTGCCCATCCCTGCTCGACGCTTCCGCCGGAGCGTTCGATTTTGGCAGCGACGTTCTTCACGAATTTGCCGGGCTCCGCACCGGGAATCGCGATCACCGGAATCCATTGCGGGTCGGCATCGGAGAGCGACGCACAGAACGATTCGACAAAGGCCGAAAGCCGCGCCGGTGTCGCCTCGAAGCCGCCCGAAAGTCGTTCGAGCAGGGCGAGTACAGTTGAAAAGTCCGGTACGGCGTGGGTGTCGTCCATCGCGACCTCCATCATGAGATTGGTCCCCGATGAAGATCGCTGCCACGCGGCGACGGCCGACCTTATTCGGGCGCTTTAGCGTTGATACGGCGGCGCAAGCTGACCATCAAATCCCGCCCCGGCCCCATCGGGACCGCGAACTCCATCTAGGCCCTGGCGAACCATTTGTCGAGGCAATCGGCGGATATTTTTTGCCCTGACCTATGGCCGTGAAACGAAGGAACGGGACGGCACTCGCAAGATGGTGGAGGCCATCGCGCTCGCGTCGTCAATCCCGTCCCGCGGGGGCGGCCTTGAGGGCCGATTGCGCGCCGGCGAGCCGTGCAATCGGCACGCGGAAGGGTGAGCAGGAAACGTAATCGAGCCCGACCTCGTTACAGAAGTGGACCGATGCGGGATCCCCACCGTGCTCGCCGCAGATGCCGCACTTGAGGTCCTTACGGGTCTTGCGGCCCCGTACCACACCCATGCGCACAAGCTCGCCGACACCGTCGCGCTCGATCGACACGAATGGGTCCGCGGCGAAAATACCGTTGCGCTGATAAGCCTCGATAAATTTACCGGCATCGTCACGGCTGAGACCCAGGCAGGTCTGGGTCAAGTCGTTGGTACCGAAGCTGAAGAATTCGGCGGTCTCGGCAATTTCGCCCGCGCGAAGGGCGGCACGCGGCAACTCGATCATTGTCCCGACCAGGTATTTGAGCTTCATCGCTTCTTCTTTTTCGACCGATCTGGCAACTCGATCGATCGCGTCCTTGAGGATCTCAAGTTCGCGCCTGGTGGCGGCGAGCGGGATCATGATCTCGGGCACCACTTTCTTTCCGGTCTCCCGCTCGACGGCCACGCAGGCTTCGAATATGGCGCGCGCCTGCATTTCATAAATCTCGGGGTAGGTGATGGCGAGGCGGCAGCCCCGGTGGCCAAGCATGGGATTGACCTCGAACAGCTTGCCCGACGCCTCGCGGATGCGGGAGAGGGAGACGCCGGCGGCTTCCGCAACCTGCTTCATTTCCGCATCCCCATGGGGTAGGAACTCGTGGAGTGGTGGGTCGAGAAGACGGATCGTGACGGGCAGTTTGCCCATGATCTTGAAAAGCTCGACAAAGTCGGCGCGTTGCATGGGAAGAAGCTTGGCAAGTGCTCGCCGCCGACCCTTCTCGTCCTCCGCGATGATCATTTCGCGCACCGCGACGATGCGGTCGCCATCGAAAAACATATGTTCGGTGCGGCAAAGCCCGATGCCCTCGGCGCCAAATTCCTTTGCCGTGCGCGCATCCGCCGGCGTGTCGGCATTGGCCCGCACGCCGATTCTGCGGATGCGGTCCGCCCACCCCATGAGAATTGCGAAATCGCCGGAAAGCTCCGGCTTCGTCGTCGGAACCGTTCCGAAGAATACTTCGCCGGTTCCGCCGTCGATCGTGATTCCGTCGCCGGCTCGGATCACATGATTGCCGACTGTGATGCTGCCTGTTTCGTAATCGACTTTTAGGTCGCCCGCACCCGCCACGCAGGCTCGACCCATCCCTCGCGCGACCACCGCGGCGTGGCTCGTAATCCCCCCGCGGGTCGTGAGAATTCCCTGGGCCGCGTGCATGCCGTGAATATCCTCGGGGCTCGTCTCGACCCGCACGAGAATGACCGCTTGGCCATGCTTGGCCTTCGCCTCTGCTTCCCCGGCGTGAAACACCACGATCCCCGAGGCGGCCCCTGGCGAGGCCGGCAGGCCGCGGGCCAGAAGCGTTCTCGGGGCCCTTGGGTCGAGAGTCGGGTGGAGAAGCTGGTCGAGCGAGGCCGGATCGATCCGCCCTACGGCCTCCGCTCTGGAGATAAGTTTTTCTTTGGCCATCTCGACGGCGATCCGGATCGCGGCCGGTGCGGTGCGCTTGCCGCTCCGCGTTTGGAGCATGTAGAGCTTGCCGTTCTCGACCGTAAACTCGAGATCCTGCACGTCGCGGTAATGCTTTTCGAGGGTCTTGCGAAATTGAACGAGCTGCTTGAAGACCTTGGGCATCGTCTCTTCCATCGACGGAAGCCGGGAGCCCGTCGCGCGCTTGCCCGCCTCGGTGATCGACTGCGGCGTGCGAATTCCCGCCACGACGTCCTCGCCCTGGGCATTGACGAGATACTCACCATAGAAGGCGTTCTCGCCCGTCGACGGATTTCGCGTGAATGCGACCCCGGTTGCGCAATCCTGGCCCATGTTTCCAAAGACCATTGCCTGGACGGTGACCGCCGTGCCCCAGTCGTCAGGGATATCGTGGAGCCGCCGGTACGTGATGGCGCGCTGATTGTTCCAGCTTCCAAACACGGCGCCGACGGCTCCCCAAAGCTGCGCCTTCGGGTCTTGCGGGAAGGGCCTGCTCGATTCCGCGGCGACGACACGCTGGTAACCGGCGACGAGTTCCTTCAGATCCTCGGCGGCAAGCTCGGTGTCGAGTGCGACGCCCCGATCTTCCTTGATCAGTTCAAGTTGATCCTCGAAGTGATGATGCTCGATGCCGAGTACGACGTTGCCGTACATCTGTATGAATCGGCGATAGCTGTCATAGGCGAAACGCTCGTTGCCGCTCGCAGCCGCAAGACCCCGGACCGTCTCATCGTTGAGCCCGAGATTGAGGACCGTATCCATCATGCCCGGCATCGACGCCCGCGCGCCCGAGCGCACCGACACGAGCAGGGGATTTTTCGAATCTCCGAATTTTCGGCCGACGATGCGCTCGACCTTCTTGAGCCCGGTCGCGGTCGCAGCTTCCAGCTCGCGAGGGTATTTCTTTTTGTTCTCGTAGAAATGGGTGCAGACCGCGGTCGTGATTGTGAACCCGGGAGGGACCGGAAGGCCGATCCTGCTCATTTCGGCAAGATTGGCGCCCTTGCCGCCCAAGAGTTCCTTCATCGACGCGTTGCCCTCGGCCTTGCGGTCGCCGAAGGAATACACCCATTTCGCCATGTCTATTCCCTTTATCCCTTTATCCCTCTATCTTCGAAAAATCGGCGACGCCACCGAGCGCCGAGCGGATTGCGGACAGCAGCCTCAAGCGATTCTCGCGAAGGATCGCGTTATCCGTATTGACCGTGACACGATCGAAGAACGCATCGACGGGCGGGCGCAATTTCGCGAGTGCCGCCATTGCGCCGGCAAAATCTTCCGACCCGACCGCATTCGCGATTCCGCCCGTGGCGTTGACAAGCCCGTCATAAAGTGCCTTTTCCTCGCCCTGCTCCAGCTTCGTCGGGTCGGCGCCGCCATCATATGTCCGGCTATCCTTCTTTTCCTCGATGCGCACGATATTCGAAGCGCGCTTGTATGCCGTGAGCAGATTCGCGCCGTCGTCGCTCGCGAGGAATTTGGCCAGTGCCGCCACGCGCGCGAGCAGGCGGACGAGATCGTCCTCCCCGCCGAGTGCGAATACGCTACTCACGAGATCGTGCCGCACGCCCTTCTCGCGCAGGTGAACCTTGAGCCGGTCGGCAAAAAATGTGAGGAGATCCTCGCTAAATTGCGAATCGGGCTTCGGTGTCGAAATTCCCTGCTTTGGATAGAGCTCTCGCGCGACTGCAAAGAACCGACGCAGCGGCACGCGCAGATTGTTCTCGACGATGAGCCGTATAACGCCGAGCGCCGCTCGCCTCAGCGCATAGGGGTCCTTCGAACCCGTGGGCTTTTCATCGATGAGCCAGAAGCCGACCAGCGTATCGATCTTATCGCCAAGAGCCACGGCAACGGATACCGGCGCCGTCGGGCAACGGTCGTTTGGGCCAAGCGGGGCATAATGATCGGCTATCGCGTTCGCGACGGACGGATCCTCGCCGTCGTGCAGGGCGTAATAGCGCCCCATGACGCCCTGAAGATCGGGGAATTCCCCGACCATGCCCGATACGAGATCGGCTTTTGCAAGAAGCGATGCGCTACGAACCTTGTCGATGTCGGCGCCCGGAATGCAGCCCGCCAATTCCGCAGCGAGAGTTGCGACTCGCGAGACCTTCTGGCCGACGGTCCCGAGCTTGGCATGGAAAACCAGCTGGTCGAGCTTCGGTACGCGCTCCTCGAGCCTGGTTTTGCGGTCCAGATCCCAGAAGAACTTGGCATCGGAGAGGCGGGCGCGGAGCACGCGTTCATTGCCCGCGACGATGGCCTTTCCGCCATCCTCCGCCACCATGTTCGAAACGACGATGAAGCGTGCTGCGAGCTTGCCGTCCGTCATTTCGAGCGAGAAATATTTCTGATTCGTGCGCATCGTCGAAGTCAACACTTCGCGCGGCACGTCCATGAATTTAGGGTCGATCGACCCAATCAAGGCGACGGGCCACTCGATCAGCCCGCAAACCTCTTCCAGCAATGCTGGATCTTCCTTCAGCGCGAGCCCCTCGGCCGCCGCGAGTGCTGTGGCCCCTTCAGAGATCGTGCGCTTGCGCTCCTCGCGGTCGAGCATGACATAGGATTTGCGAAGCTTCTCCCGGTAGTCGGCGAAATGCGCCACCGTGATGGGCCCTGGGGCGAGGAAACGGTGGCCGAATGTTTGGTTCACGAATCGGAGTTCGGCGCCACTCAGATCGATTGAGCCGGCGAGTGTCTTGCCGTCGAATATCGCGAGTACGCTATGCAAAGGGCGGACATAGCGAAACGCGGTGGCTCCGGCGCGCATCGACTTCGGCCACGGAATGGCCCGGATCGCTTCATCCAACATTCCGACGAGCAACTGCGCCGCCGCTTGTCCCGCCACCCTACGAACCGCAAAATAAAATTCGGCGTTCCCCACTGTGCGCTTCTCGCACTGATCGAGGTTCGAGAGGCCCGCGGACTTCAGGAAGCCCTGGATCGCTTGCTCGGGCGCACCGACGCGAGGACCCTTTCGCTCCTCGGAGAGATCGGGCTGCATCGGGGGCAATCCCTCGACGACGAGTGCCAAACGACGCGGGGTTACAAATGACTCGGCACTGCTGAAATCGAGCCGCGCTTCGGCAAGTTTCTCGGTCACGAGCCGCTTCAGGTCCGCCGCGGCCTTCGCCTGCATGCGGGCGGGAATCTCTTCGGAGAAGAGTTCGAGAAGAAGCTCCGCCACGGCTAGCCCAAATGCCCGCGGCTCTTGAGCCAGCCCTCGCAGCACGCCTTAGCGAGGGAGCGCACCCGGCCGATATACGCTTGGCGCTCCGTAACGCTGATGACGCCGCGCGCATCCAGAAGATTGAAGAGATGGCTCGCCTTGATGCATTGATCGTATGCAGGGAGCGATAGCTTCGCCCCAATCAATGCCGCGCACTCCGTCTCGGCATCCTCGAAGTGGCGAAAAAGGATCGCCGTGTCGGCGCGTTCGAAATTGTAGGCGGAAAATTCGCGCTCGCTCTGAAGAAATACGTCGCCATAGGTAATGCGGCCCGAACCTGCGACGCCATTGAAGTCGAGATCGTAGACGTTCTCGACACCCTGCACGTACATGGCAAGCCGCTCGAGGCCATAGGTATATTCAACGGACACGGGATTGCAGTCGAATCCACCCACTTGCTGGAAATAGGTGTATTGGCTGACTTCCATGCCGTCGCACCAGACTTCCCAACCAAGCCCCCAGGCACCGAGCGTCGGGCTTTCCCAATCGTCCTCGACGAAGCGTATGTCGTGCCGAAGCGGGTCGACGCCGAGGCGCTTGAGGCTTTCGAGATAAAGTTCCTGGGAATTGTCCGGCGAAGGCTTCAGGATCGCCTGGAATTGGTAATAGTGCTGGAGCCGATTTGGGTTCTCTCCGTAGCGACCGTCCGTCGGCCGGCGGGAGGGCTGCACATAGGCCGCTCGCCAGGGCTCTGGCCCCAGGCTGCGCAACGTTGTCGCTGGATGGAAGGTGCCTGCGCCAACCTCCACGTCATAGGGTTGCAACAGAACGCAGCCTTGCTCCGCCCAATATTGCTGAAGCGTTAGGATGAGCGACTGAAAACTCTTTGCGGAGGCGCCGTTCTTGGCCATCGCGAGGTTCATGGGAACAAACGTGGGTGCAGTGCACAATAATGGCCGCCGAAAAGGGGGTCAATCCGTATGAAGAGTGGGCGGAATGTAAAGCCAATAGGCTGCACGTGGCGACGAATTAAGGGGCAGCCTATCCCCGCAGCTATGGAAATGGGCAACCGGGCTGACCGCATTTTGCGACCCCTCGCACCGGCACGTAGGCGCCGCAGACCCGGCATTTGACTGTCTCTTCGACCTCGCTTCGCGCATTGTCGGAAGCTACGCCGGCGCCGCCGTCGCCGGCCCGTCGGCGCACCCGCGCGTCGCGGGCCTGGCGTTTTGCCTCCGCGTCGCGGAGCGCCTGAATGCGCCCGATCAACTTGAACCCGTACCAGACAATGAGAAGGATGCCGGCGAGGACGATGAGCTTGGGCAGACTAAAGCCGAACATTGCGCCATCTAGGCGGCCTCCCCTGCTTCGGTCAAGGAAAACCGGGGTTTGCACGCCCTGTCGGCGTTTCTAGATCGGCTTCTCAAATTAGGCCTGCCTTGCCCGGCCGCTTGACGGCCGCCACAAAAACTTTACTTCGGAACGAGCAATGTCCCGCACCGCACCCTAAATAGTGGGATAAAGTGGCACCGCGGGAGTGCTGAACGAGCGCAAGAGCGAAGGAGGGGCCATGAGCGAGACTGCACGTCCGCAATCGCCGGCCAAGGAGCGCGCGGTTGCCCTCGTGCTGCAGGGTGGGGGTGCGTTGGGCGCCTTCCAAGTCGGCGCCTATGAAGCGCTTTGCACGCAGAAACTGCGTCCGTGCTGGATTGCAGGAACCTCGATCGGCGCCATCAACGGCGCGATCATTGCCGGAAACGAACCGAACAAGGCGCTGGAACGCCTTCACGATTTTTGGTACAGCGTCTCTACGCCCGATGCCGCCGCACCCCCGGAAAAGAACGACTCGCTACGCCAAATCTTCAGTTTCTGGAGTGCTCAGCAGTCCGTGTTCACGGGCCAGCCCGGCTTCTTTACGCCGCGTCCAGTGCCGCCCGTGCTGGCCCCGCCTGGCGGTCCAGCCGCCACGAGTTTCTATGACACGAACCCGCTTAAACTCACCCTTGAACGACTGATCGATTTCGACCGGATCAACGCGAGGGCGTGCCGCTTGAGCCTTGGTGCTGTCGAGGTCGATACCGGCCGCCAAGTCTACTTCGACAATCACATTCAAAAAATCGGGCCAGAGCATGTGATGGCGAGCGGGGCATTGCCTCCCGCCTTCCCAGCCGTGCGCGTTGGCGACAAGCTGTACTGGGACGGCGGTATCGTTTCGAATACGCCGCTCGATGCCTTGATGAGCAACCCACCGACCAGCGACCTCTTAATTCTCGTGGTCGACCTTTGGAATCCGCGCGGCAGGACGCCCGCCACGATGATCGAGGTTCAGGCGCGCCTCAAGGACATCACCTATGCGAGTCGGGCGATGCATCATATCGACGCCTACGAAAAGATCAGTGTGCTGCGCCAGCTCGTCGACAAGCTTTACAAAAAGCTGCCTGCAGGTCCCGACGCGGACGCCCTATGGTTCGAGGTGGAATCGCTCGGCTGCCCGCACGTCGTCGATATCGTCCATCTTATTTACGAAGAAGCATCGTATGAGCTTCCGTCGCGCGATTACGAATTTTCGCGCTCTTCGGTGGCGCGGCATCGCGAGCAAGGGCTGTGCCAAGCGATGCGCGTACTCGCACGCCGCGGCTGGTGCACACCGTCGACCCAGCCGGATGCCGTGCGGATCCACGAGACCCCGCCGCTACCTTTGTCGAGACGGCGGGCAGCGAACACGGGAAGGCGTCCAGGCCGCCGCGGCAAAGCGCCCGGAATGGAAGTCCATTAAGTAACGACAGCCAGAAGGAGATGTACGATGACCATGCAAGGCAAGATCGCGATGGTGACGGGTGCGGCGAGCGGCATCGGGCGTGAAATCGCATGCGAGTTCGCGCGCGCGGGTGCGAAGCTGGCCATTGCCGATCTCAACCTCGACGCCGCGAATGCCACTGCCAATGAAATCGTGAAATCGGGCGGGGCCGCGGTCGGCGTGCGCATGGACGTGACCAAGGAGCACGAGGTCGATGGTGGCGTAGAGGCCACGGTCAAGAAGCTCGGCGGGCTCGACGTGATGGTGAGTAACGCGGGCATCCAGCACATCGACCCGCTCGACCAACTCTCATACGCGAATTGGCGCAAAGTCGTCGAAATCCACCTCGACGGCGGCTTTCTCTGCACGCGCGCGGCACTCCGCCAAATGTATGCCCAAGGCCGCGGAGGTTCGATCATCTACATGGGTTCGGTCCACTCGAAAGAAGCCTCGGTCCTGAAGGGGCCCTATGTTTCCGCAAAACATGCGCTGATCGGGTTGGCCAAGGTCGTCGCCAAGGAAGGCGCCAAGCATGGCGTGCGCGCGAACGTCATCTGCCCTGGCTTCGTCCGCACCCCGCTGGTCGACAAACAGATTCCCGAACAGGCCAAGGAGCTGGGCATCAGCGAGCAAGACGTAATCAAGAACGTGATGCTGAAGGACACGGTGGATGGCGAGTTCACGACGATCGAAGATGTAGCGCAGCTCGCGGTCTTCCTCGCCGCCTACCCCACGAACGCCCTCACCGGTCAGTCGTTCGTGGTGAGCCACGGCTGGTTCATGCAATAAGGCCGAGGATCGACAGGTCCGCGCTTTTTTTGCGTGACGCAAAAGGAGGGGTGCTGCCCGCGGGCGTCAGAGACCGAAACGCGACCAGAGGGCGCGGGCCTCCAAGGATGCGATGAGTTCCGGCGCCCAATCCGCCGGCCAGGCAAATGCGGGCGCATCGACCGTTGCAAGGCCGAGCCGGCGGCGCAGCCATCCGCGCTCTCCGCTCACGACACGCAAGCGCACCTTGTCGCCAAAGCGATTGCGCAGCGTGCCGCGCAGATCGCCGATGCCGTCGACCAGCCCGAATTCGAGTGCGCGCCGACCGGTCCAGAATTCGCCGTTGAAGAGCGCATCTTCGCTCGCCTTCAGCTTGTTGGCTCGCCGGGTGCGCACCTGTGTCTTGAAGGCTTCGTGCAGCTCATGCTGCAACGCCTTGAGACGCTCGATGTCATCGGGATCTTCGGCGAGAAAGGGATCGAGCATCGCCTTGCGCTCGCCGGCCGTGTAAAGCCGGCGACGAATGCCCAGCCGTTTGATCAAGTCTTGAAAGCCGAAGCCCGTCGAGATCACCCCAATCGAGCCGACGATCGAGGTTTCCGCCGCGTAGATTTCATCGGCGGCGCACGCAAGCCAATAACCGCCCGATGCGGCGACGTCCTCAACGAACGCGAAGACAGGCACATTCTTCTCGGCGGCAAGTTGGCGAATGCGGCCGGCGATCAGCAAGGATTGCGACGCCGAGCCGCCGGGGGAATTGATTGCGAGTGCGACGGCGGAGAGCGGCTTGATCTTGAATGCGCGCTCGAGCACACCTGCAACGCCCGCGATATTGAGGCCCCCGCGCAAGGGGCCGAGGGGGCCGATCACGCCGAAGAGACGCACGACGGAAACCTGGGGCAGGGCCGGCCGCAGCGCGGGGATCGGCAATCGATCAAGGAACGCCGTAAGGCTCATGTCATCAGGATAGGGTGCTCGAAATGACTTGCCAACCGCTTCAGAGATCGAGGGGGGCGCCTTGACGGAGGACGGCCTCGGCCGCCGGCGTATAGGCGCCGTCAGCGCCGTGCAGCACCAATCCCGCGGCGAGCCGCGTCGGCGAGGCGACGCCCTTGCGCGCACGCACGATGACACGCTTGGCCGGCCGCCCATCCGCCATCGGCCACAGCGGAAAAACGACGATTTCACCCGACTTGCGATGAAGTGCCGCCAGCAGCGCATCGAGCCGGTCGGCGCGGTGAATGATCGTAACGCTGCCTTTGTCCTTCACCATGGTCAAGCAAAAGGCAATCCATGCGCCGAGGCCGGCGGCACCCTCCACGTTTGCCGCGGCCTTGCCGGGGTCGGCCGGAATCGACGCCCGGGCTGGCTCGAGATAGGGCGGGTTCGCCATCACGTGATCGAAGCTTCCGGGTGCAAGTCGGGGCGGAGGCCGGAGCAGGTCGCCCTCCATGACCGTTACGCGATCCGTCATTCCGTTGAGGCCTGCGTTTTCGTTGGCCAGCCGGACAAGGGAGCGTTGCGACTCGAGCCCTGAAACCCGCGCGCCCGCGACCCGGGCAGCGAGGCAAAGTGCTGCCGCCGCCACACCGGCACCCGCGTCGAGGACATGATCGCCCGCCGCCGCCGGCACCGCCGCAGCAAGCAGGACCGGGTCGATTGCCACACGGTAGCCGCTCGCTTGCTGGATCAAGCGAACGCCGCCGCCAAGCAGTCCGTCTTCGGTGGTGCTGCCCTCAGTCATCTTCCAGCGGCACGCCGGCTCGCTCGAGTATGCGCGTAGCACGGGCATGATCCTCGTCGGACACCATGAGCCGGCGGCGAATCGCGCCGATGCTACCCTCGAGGACGCTCATATTTTGGTCGAGCACGAAGGACTCGATGTGCTCTTCGGCAAGAACTGCCGACACGTAAGAGAGGCGCACCGGATCATTCGTCCGAATAAGCTCCTTCATCGCACCGACTCCCTCGTTTTCGCCATTTGCGAACTGAGCGGCATATCAGCCCAGCGCCCATGTCTTTTATTAGCGACTGCCTTTACAGAAAACGCAATACGCTCCTTGACCGCGACGGTTGGCGCTTTATGCTCGCGGCAGAGGTGATCGCCGTCAAGCGGGACGGGAAGCAGGTGGCCATTATCGTCAATCTCGAAGAAGGTCGGGAAAAAGCGCCGGACGCCGCGTTTACCCGGCTTCAGGGACTCGTTGCCGAGGATTTGCGCCTCGTCAACGAAGTGATCGTTCAGCGCATGGACAGCCCCGTGGCGCTCATCCCGCAATTGGCCGGTCATATCGTCGCGGCGGGTGGCAAACGTTTGAGGCCAATCCTCACGCTTGCCTCAGCCAAGTTGTGCGGATACCAGGGCAACCGCCACGTGCGGCTTGCGGCTTGCGTCGAATTCATTCACACGGCGACCCTCCTCCATGACGATGTCGTCGACGAAAGCGATCTTCGGCGCGGACTCAAGACCGCGAATGCGCTGTGGGGTAACAAGGCGAGCGTGCTCGTCGGTGATTTTCTGTTCAGCCGGGCGTTCCAGCTCATGGTTGAAGATAGCTCGCTCGAGGTGCTCAGAATCCTCTCGAACGCGTCCGCCGTGATCGCCGAGGGCGAAGTGCACCAGCTTATCACCGCAAACGACACGGAAACGAGCGAGACCGCCTATCTCGACGTGATCCGCGCCAAGACGGCGTGCCTTTTCGCCGCCGCATGCGAGATCGGTGCGGTCGTAGCAGAACGCCCGAAGGTCGAGGCCGAGGCGCTCGAAGGCTACGGTCTCAATTTGGGAATCGCCTTCCAGTTGATCGATGACGTGCTCGACTTTGCAGCGCGCCGCGACACGCTCGGCAAGAACATCGGCGACGATTTCCGCGATGGCAAGATCACTTTGCCGATCGTGCTCGCTTTCAGGCGCGGCAGCGAAGCCGAGCGATCGTTCTGGCGCCGAACGCTCGAGGATCTCGACCAGCGCGAGGGCGATCTCGAGCAGGCCATCCAATTCATGGAAAAACACGGCTCGCTGCGGGATACGGTCGCGCGCGCGCGGCATTACGGCGCCATTGCGCGGGACGCCCTCGGTATCTTTCCGGAAACGATCGAGAAGCGCTCTCTTCTCGACCTCATCGACTTTTGCATTCAGCGCGCCTACTGAGCCGGTATCGTGGCGGTGCATTCACGAGCACGTGTCGCCGCTATCTTGGCCGCGATCGTGGCGCTGCTGCCCGCAAGTGGCTTCGCGGCACAACCGAGTACGGCGGGCATCGACGGCCGCGTCCTTGGTCTCGAGTGGGCGCTACCCTTCGCCGGATTGTTGCTTTCGATTGCGTTCCTTCCCCTCGCAGCAAAGCACTTCTGGCATCGTCATCACGGCAAGGTCTCGGCCGCATGGGCCGTCATACTCCTTGTTCCCTTCACCCTCCATGTCGGCATTTCGGGCACGGTGGCCGCGGTTGCGCACACGCTACTGCTCGAATATGTCCCGTTTGTCGTCCTGCTCTTAGCACTCTTTACGGTCGCAGGTGGGGTTCGCATCGCCGGCTCGCTTTCCGACAGCCCCGCATCCAACACGGCTGTCCTCGCCTTCGGAACGGTCCTTGCCAGCATCGTCGGAACGACCGGTGCTGCCGTCTTGCTCGTCAGGCCGCTGATCTCAGCCAATCGCGCCCGTTCCCGTAAGACCCACATATTCGTTTTCTTCCTGTTTCTCGTGTGCAATATCGGGGGAGCCTTGACTCCCCTCGGCGACCCGCCACTTTTTCTCGGATTTCTTGCGGGCGTTTCGTTCTTCTGGCCGACCGTCCATCTCTTGGCGCCGACGCTCGTCCTGAGTGGAACCCTCCTCGCATTATTTTTCCTGCTCGAAAGACACCTCTATCGCCGGGAAGCATCAAAGGCAGAAAACGATGGCGTGAGGCCGATACGCCTCGAAGGCAAGCGCAATCTCGTGCTCCTCGCAGGCGTCATCGGCGCTGTGCTGATGAGCGGGATATGGCACCCCGGAATAAACTTGGACGTGCTCGGCACCCATCTCGGACTCGAGATGGTCCTTCGCGACGTGATCCTCGTGGCGCTCACGGTGGTCTCGCTCAGGATCACACATGCGACGATCCATCAAGCGAACGGGTTTTCATGGTTTCCGATCCTCGAAGTCGCGAAGCTCTTTGCCGGCCTCTTCATCACGATTATTCCGGCGATTGCGATCCTTCGCGCGGGGATCGGAGGTGTTCTCGGTGGCTGGATCGACCTCGTCACCGACCCTGACGGCCAGCCGATACCGGCGATGTATTTCTGGATGACGGGGCTGCTGTCGACCGTGCTCGACAATGCGCCAACCTATCTCATGTTCTTCAACATGGCGGGCGGGGACGCGGAGCAACTCATGGGTCCCCTCGCTGCAACGCTTGCGGCAATCTCGGCGGGTGCCGTGTTCATGGGGGCGAACACCTATGTGGGCAATGCGCCCAATTTCATGGTGAAATCGATCTGCGAGCAATACGGCATACGGATGCCGAGTTTTTTCGGCTATATGCTGTGGTCCCTCGGCATCCTGACGCCGCTTTACATCGTGCTGACCTTTCTCTTCTTCCGTTGACCATCCGGGCCAGAGCACAATATCGCGACGAGAGATTCACAGCGCGGGAGCGGCCGGATTGTCGAGCTTCTTGGGTGAAACGACCGGGAGCGGCTATTCCTCCGGCACGCCGAGGACGCGAAAGAATTCCTCGAGTTGCGGGCTTATGGGCAAGTCCAAGAGTTCGCCGGTCGGCAACCGCTTCTGGAACCATTTGTTGTAGAGATCCACGATTTCGCGGTTTTCGGCGAGGCGCCTGAACGTCCGGTCGACGACGGCGGCGAAATCGGGATCGTCCTTGCGGAACATCAGGCCGTAGGGATCGTAAGAGAGATACTCACCGACGACGTGAAAATCGGCGCCATTCTTCGCCGTCGCGATCAGCCCGTAGAGAAGCACGTCATCTGTCGCGAACGCATCGGCCGTACCCGAGGCGACCATATTGAACGATTGGTCGTGGTCCGCCGCCGTCACGATCTTGATATCGATCTTTTGTTTCTCGACGATGGCGCGCAGGGCCGCTTCGTTCGTGGTGCCCGAAGTCACCACGACTGTCTTACCACCGAGGTCCCGATAGGACTGAATGCCGGACGATTTCCTGACCAGCAACTTGGTGCCCGCGACGAAGAACACGGGCGAGAACGCGACCTGTTTCTGGCGCGTGAAATTGCTCGTCGTCGAGCCGCATTCGATATCGATCCCGCCGCTCAAGAGCGTCGGTATCCTGTTCTCCGCGGTGACGAGCTTGTAGCTGACGCCGACGGGTTGCCCAAGCTCCTCGGCGATCTCATCGACGATCTCCTTGCAGAGGTCTATGGAATAGCCGATCGGCTGGCGGCGCAGATTCAAATAGGAGAACGGGATCGAGCTGCCGCGATACCCGATCGTGAGCACCCCGCTTTCCTTCGCCTTCTTGAGCGTGCCCGTCAGTTCCTGGGCGTGCGCCGCGAATGCGAGGCCGAGCGACAAGCCGACGACGAGTGCAAGCGCGAGGCCGGCCGCCCTGCGCGCACGTGGGCGAGCGTCAGGGGAGTGGTCGGGCACGGTAATTTCCTTCGCCATCGCCGCGGCACCCTTTATGCGGGCTTCGGCCTCAGTCTGCGCGCATCGGCCTCAAGTGCATGTTCCTCCCGTTCCCACTTCGAGATCACGGCCGTCGCCAGGCTGTTGCCGATGACGTTTGTCGCCGAGCGCCCCATGTCGAGGAACTGGTCGATGCCGATGACGAGCAAGAGGCCAGCCTCCGGAATGTTGAAGGTCGCCATGGTTGCGGCGATCACGACCAACGAAGCTCGCGGCACGCCGGCCATCCCCTTGCTGGTCAGCATGAAGAACAGAAGCATCGTGATCTGTTGGCCGAGCGTAAGGTTGATGTTGTAGGCCTGGGCGATAAAGAGGGCCGCGAACGTGCAATACATCATGGAACCGTCGAGATTGAAGGAATAACCCATCGGCAGGACGAAACTGATGATCTTGCGGCTGACGGGGTATTTCTCGAGCTGCTCCATCGTCTTGGGATAGGCGGCTTCGCTGCTTGCCGTGCTGAACGCAAGGAGGAACGGCTCTTTGACGAGACCGATCAGCCGGAAAATGCCCGCGTTCAGGAAGAGGAACCCGACTAGGACGAGTGCGAGCCACAGCACAGCAAGGCTCAAGTAAAAATAAACGATGAATTTGCCGTAGACGACGAGTATGCCGAGGCCCTGGGTCGCGATCGTCGCGGCCATGGCGGCAAACACGGCGATCGGCGCCAAGCCCATCACGTAGCCGGTGATCTTGAGCACGATGTGCGATAGTTCCTCCACACCCTCGACAAACAGCTTCGCCTTCTCGCCCAATGCCGCTGCGGCCACGCCGAACAGAAGCGAGAAGACGACGATTTGCAGGATCTCGTTGTTCGCCATCGCCTCGAATACGCTGCGCGGCACGAGGTGCACGATGAACTCCTTGAAGGAGAGCGAGGCGACCTTGAGGTTCGTTGCCGCGTTGACGTCGGGTAACGGCAGATTGAGATTGTCGCCCGGCCGAAGCATGTTGACCATGACGAGGCCGATCAAAAGCGACACCAGCGAGGCGGCGACGAACCAGCCCAGCGCCTTGGCGCCGATTCGGCCGATCGTTTTGGTGTCGCCCATGTGCGCCACGCCGACGACCAGCGTGGAAAACACGAGCGGTGCGATGATCATCTTGATGAGCCGCAAGAAGATGTCGGTGAAGAGTCCGATATAGCCCGCGATCTCCTTCGCCGTCTGAGGATCGGGCCACAGCACATTGCACATGTAGCCGACCAAGATGCCGAGAACCATGCCGATCATGATGACGATGGTGAGCCTCTGCGAGCGCATTGCCTGCCTCCCTAGGCGATGTACCGATTCAAAAGATCCCCGGAGTCGGCAGCACTAATTTGTCACGCGGGCTGCCGCCCCTGCTGGCATCACTTGGATCGTCTGACGTGAAGCGTTTTCCCGATCATCCGGTGTTGCATCTTCTCGTTGCCATTCAATTCGGCCAGCACACCCGAGGCCACGGCGTTACCGGAGCGCATGCGCGATTTGGCATTCGCCTCCGTCGCGTGCCGATTGCGAACCATTTCCCGATTGCCCAGGCTGCCGCCGCCCCCGTCGCAGACTGCTCAAATCCCCCTCCTGCGAGCGTGTCCGCACGCCGCTCCCCCCCATCGCGACCGGAAATCATACCACAGAGTTGCGGCCACGAGCGCCACTATCGCGGACGAGGGCGCGATCCTACGGTGGCGCTCGAAGCATTTTTGGCTTTCGGCGTGTACGTTCAAGGCGACGGGGCGACGGCAGTATCAGACGTCGGGTTGGGGCGCATCGTCGGGCGAACCGAGGACACCGCAAATGCTTCGCCAATACCCGCGAGCGCAATTCGAAATCGGATGCAGCTTGAAATCGGCAGCCTGGTCTCAAGGCGAGGCCAGTATTCGAACCGTAGCCATTCCTGTCACGCAGGCCCGCGCCGAGGAATTGGGCCTTTTCTTTCGGGGAATCTGGACGTAATTCCCAGTGCTCGGGTGGCTTGTTTTCCGAGGCGCGAAATGGGCACCGTAATTGCGTTCCCTGATAGGCCGAGAGTAAGGCATTGCGTGGGCGTATGCCCCGAGTGCGGTAATCCGGGTGAGCACGTTGCAGCAGGGAACGACGAGCATTGGCAGGTATGCCGACAGCACCGTACCAAGTGGCACGTCAATAGCGAGCTTTTCCTGGATGCGCGCGAGTTGACACCGCTTGAGCGGTTCCGCGCCGTCGATATGTTGAGCCTCTACCGCGAGGTCACCGCGTCCTGATTCTGCGGAAAACTTTGCGAGGCGTCTCCGATCGATCAGCTCAACGCCGCCAGAACGGCTTACACGCCTCGCTCACCACTTCCGCACGGCTGCGGCCAATGTCGCTCAGAAGCCGGTGATCGGCGTTCGCGAGCATCCGGCGCTGGTAAGCCCGCTCGCTCCACAACGAGAGCGCGTCGAGCACTTGTGCAAGGATTGAAGGCCGGCTGCGTGCCGTGAAACGGGCGCCGGCTTCCGCGGCGATTGTCATTCTGGTCATCTCGATTCTCCCGGTTTTGCCTCGTCCGGGGCGATGGGCCCCGCATGCGGAGAATATCGGCGCTTCATCGGGTCACGACAAACCAGCATTTCTGATAGAATGGCTTAGCCCATTTAAGCCTAGGAGTTCGCCTCTTGGCGCGCCGTCTCCCGCCTCTCAATGCGCTCAAGGCCTTCGAAGCGGCTGCACGTCATATGAGTTTTCTCAAAGCGGCTAACGAGTTGCACGTGACCGCGGGCGCCATAAGCCAGCGAATCAAGAACCTCGAAGCTCAAATCGGGGTGGCGCTGTTTCGTCGGCTGGCCAGGGGCGTGGTGCTGACGGACGCAGGTCAACGCTACAGCCGGCGGATCGGGGAGCTCTTTGAGGGCATCGAGAAGGCGACCCGCCAGTTACGGCAGGAGGCGGCCACCACGGTGCTCACGATCAGCGCCATGGCGTCATTCGAAGTATGCTGGCTCATCCCACGCCTCGGTCCCTTCAACGCCTCGCACCCCGGCGTCGCCGTGCGGGTGTTGCCGGAACAGGCCCCGGTCGACCTCGCCAGCAACGGCATCGATCTCGCGATCCGCTATGGCCACGGCCACTACCCCGAGCTGATGGTCGAGCGCCTGCTGCCGCGCAGAATCTTTCCTGTGTGCAGTCCCAAGCTCATGGAAGGGCCGCATCCGATTCGCACGCTGGCCGATTTCGCCCATCACACACTGTTGGGCGAGGAGCCTTATCTGCACTATGAAGAGACGACCTGGAAGCAGTGGATGACGGCGGTGGGTGCCGACGACATCGAGGTGCCCGCAGGTCCCGTCTTCACCTTCTCGCATATGGCGCTTCAGGCGGCGGTTGCTGGCCAGGGTGTGGCACTCGGGACCACGGTCCTTGCCGGCGACGATCTTGCGGCCGGCCGTCTTGTCCGGCCTCTGCCGCACATCGTCGAAAGCGAGCACCCTTATTGGCTGATCTATCCGCCGGCTCTTGCAAAGCAGCCGAGAGTGCGCGCCTTCCGCGACTGGATCATGGCCGAGGCGACCCGTTTTGTGGAGCAAACCGAAAAAGGTTGAAGGTGATCTTCGGTGCGGCGCGTGGAAAAAGGCCCCGCCGACCGAGGCAGGAAGGCGGGGCAAGGTTACCGTCGCTTTACCGCTAGAGGGGAAGATTCACAGACGACGGCAAGTTTCTTACGTGCAACTCGAATGCCAAATCGATGTGTCCAAAAAAAGCCCCGCCGCGCAAGCGGGGCGAGTGAGAAAACATGAAATCGTGACACGTGGCTGTTTCAGATTTGTATCTGGCGCCATCAAGTCGAAAAGTCTACGATCATGCCGAACCGGACCCGCTTCACTTCAACGATGGGATCGGCGTGAAAGACCACTTCAGGGTCAGAGAGTTCTATCTAAAGCTCAAGCTCAAGGGATCGCCCGGTTATCGCCATGTCGGCCGGGTTGTGAGGCTTGGCGCGTTGACGAAGGGGTGCGAGATCGATGTCAGTTACCTGGGGCACGAGCGCCGTGCCGTCGTGCGCGACGTTACGACCCCGCGGCCGAGCCGACCGGAGCTGACGAACTTGCCCGTCGTTGAGGCGGATGAGCTTTAACGAACAGGAGCCCCGCCGTGCTGGATGGCGCAACGGGCTCGAACTTCTCGTCTTACCCAGTCACCGTCACGTAGCGTGACGCGGTTTCAGTCTCGCGCCATTGGCCGACGAGGCCACGCGTCGGCGCCAAGCGATCTGGCTCAAATTTCAAATTTAGACACTATCTAATCGAGAGATGACGTCTCGTCGTCGATCCACGGGCAGGAACCGAGGGGGCGTTATGTGACCGTGG
>DASPOR010000104.1 GCA_035625915.1 Alphaproteobacteria bacterium
CGTCAAGTCGACGCGGCCGGGCCGTTCGGCCGCGCGCACAGTTTTGCGCGCCGAAGACACGCACCTGATCGTGCGTAATCTCTCGGCGTGACGATTAGCCACTTTGCTGCCTGTTAGCGGTGACAGATCCCTGACCGCGCGTCATTCGCATCGGTTAGAAATTGTACTTTAAGCCGACCGCGAAAATGTTGGCCGAAGAATCGAAGGTGCCGTTGATGTTGCCCGCAGGGGCCGCGGGGTTGTTGACCAGGTTCACCGAGCCATCGGTGAGCACGAAGATATGCGTATAGGCAAAATCGAGCGAAAGATCGGGTATCAGCTCCACATTGTATCCCGCCGAAAGCCAGAACCGATTCGCATCGGGAATGCGAAAGTTGCGGAACTCGGTCTTGGTCGGCGTGGGATCGTAGGCAATGCCCAAACGCAACTTCGCTTTGTCGGTTGCCGTGTAGTTCAGACCGCCGGCCCACCGATAGGTATCGTGCCAGTCCTCCTCCGTTGCCTGCTGCGGCTGAGCGGGGTTGTTGAAATCCGCAACGAGGTCGTGAAAGCGACTCCAATGGGTCCACGTCACGTCGCCGAGGAGCAGCCACTTGTCGGTCAATTGCTGCGTGGCGGCCAAGCTCGCACTTTCCGGCAAATTCAACGTGCTGCGCACACCCGTGCTTTGGAAGGCATTACCGACCGGATTATGGAGCGCCTGCAGGAGCGCCAATGTTTGAGAAATGGTTGGTGTGGTCGAAAATGTGGCGCGCCCATCGAGATCGAGATGGACCATCGATCGATAGCTTATTCCGACAGTCGTATGCTCGAGCGGCTTGATAATTACGCCGCCATTGAAGCCGTAGCCAGTGCCACTGACGGCGAGCTTCGACTGGCCGTCCTGTGACTGCGGCGCTGTGCCGATGATGGGATTGAAAATGGATCCGAAATCGATCGCATTGCTGAAAAATGCATCTGCGTACATCACGTTGAAGCCGACGCCCGCTGAGAGCCAGTCGTTCGCCTTGTACGACACCGACGGATTGAAATTGTACGTTTTAAGTTGAGTCCGCTGTGCGTAATAGCGGCCAATCCAGGTATTGCCGTAGTCGGTTTCGAGACCAAAAGGCGTCTCGACGCCGAGACCTGCTCGAAAGTCATCGCCGAGGGGGGCCATGACATAGAAGTTACCCAGTGGAGCCGTCACGCCGCCGGTTCCCGAGGTTCCCATGAGCGGGGTGCCGGCACCGGTCGTCGCGTGGGTTGGCTGGAACGTGAAATTCGACGAGATGATCTGAACCCCTGCGATCGCCTGATAGGTGTCGAGATAAGCCATGCCCGCCGGATTATAGAAGATCGTCGACGCGTCCTCATGGACGGCGGCAGCGCCGGCGAAAGCCTCACCTTGACCGCTAGGGCTTTGATCGAAGAGTTGGAAACCGGCGGCGTGGGCTTCTTGGAAGCTGCCCATTGCCACCAAGATCGCGAGGACGGACGCAACCGACCCGAGAAGTCGCTTTGTCATGACGTGACCCCCGCACCTCTTTTTTCTTCGCGGCCAAACCGACCGCGGACTGGAATTCGACGGCCAGGACAGGCGCAAACTTGATAAAGACGCTCTACCACAAGCGGTTATCAAAGCCAAACGATAAACCAAATCTTGACGTTGAGGCTAAGCCGAAGCGCATCGGCCTAGCCCATTGTGGGATGTGGGTCCGCTCGAGCGGGGTATTTGCGCTCCCGCGGTCTAAAGGGTCCAGTTGGGCTTGCGTTTCTCGAAGAAGGCAGCGATTCCTTCCTTGCTTTCACTGTTCTCCCACGCATCGGCTAGCCGCTCGATGCCGTATTCAACGCTTTCAGAGGGTCCGTGCCGCGCGATGTGGCCGATGAGCGCCTTGGTCGCGGCGATCGCCTGCGGTCCGCACTTCAGGAAGAGTTCGACCTCGCGCTCGACGGCTGAATCGAGCCCACCGTCATCGACGACCTGCGATACCAGACCGAGTCGGAGGGCCGCCTCCGCATCGAATATCTTGGCATTGAAAAAGACCTCACGCGCTTTCGCTTCACCCATGCGCCTGAAAAGATAGGGGCCGATATTCGCGGGAATGAGCCCAAGGCGTACCTCGGTGATGGCGAAGCGCGCGCTGCGCGCGGCGATGACCACGTCGCAGGCTGCGATCAGGCCGAGTCCGCCCGCATAGGCTTGACCGTTGATCCTGCCGACAAGCGGCTTCGAGAGAGTGTCGAGTGCCTGGAGGACCGTCGCGATCTTGCCTGACTCCCTCAGTCGGCCGGCTCGATCGAGCGCCCTTGCTTCCTGCATCCATCGAAGATCGCCACCTGCGCAGAAACTCGCGCCCGCGCCCGTCAATACGACCGCTCGAACCGCACGATCCCCGTCGAGCGACGCCACCGCATCCGGCAATTCTTCGAGCATGCGCGCCGAAAGGGCGTTGTGCGCGTCCGGCCGGTTGAGCGTGAGTCGTGCGACACCACGTCCATCCCTTTCGACCGTGAGCGTCTCGTAGATCATGTAGCACCCTCGTTTTTCGGCATTCGTCCAGTAAGGCCACAATGATGCGGCCGGCGCTTGCCCCTGTCCATGCTATCGACGCGTCGTCGAAACCGGGCAATACCTTCGGTCGCCCTGGGGGAGTGCTGGTTTCGCAAAGCCCTCCAACCGTGCTAGATAGGGAGTTATGGCAAGCGATACCAATATTCTGCGGCCGGGCGCCATTGCACTTGTGACCGGCGCGTCGAGCGGATTCGGTGAAGCGATCGCGATGGCCCTCGCCGCGAAGGAAGTGCGCGTAATTGCGACCGCGCGCAACGCCGCTCGCCTTGCCAAGCTGGAGAAGCGGATTGGGGATCGCCTGTTTCCCTTGGCGCTCGATGTAACCGATTCGAGTGCTACAGCCGGCCTGCCGGAGAACTTGCCCGCGGCGTGGCGCGAAATCGACATCCTCATCAATAATGCGGGGTCCGATGTCGGCGGGCGGCAGCCATTTGAAGTCGGATCGATTGAGGATTGGGTAAGTACGATCGACGTCAACGTGACGGGCCTCTTGCGCGTCAGCCGCGCCGTCATGCCGGGGATGATCGCCCGTGGCCGTGGACATATCGTCAATTTGGGCTCGATGGCCGCCCTGCGCCCGACGGCTGGCTTGGCTGCCTATGGTGCGAGCAAGGCCGCGGTGCACGGATTCAGCGACGGGTTGCGTGCCGAGCTGCGCGGATCGCCGATTCGCGTGAGCGAAATCATGCCGGGCACGGCACGCACTGGCTTTGCCGAAGCCCGCTGGCGGGGTGACAAGGCGGAGGCCGAGAAGTTTTATAATTCTTTCAAGACGTTACTAACTTCCGAGGATGTGGCGAGCGCTGTCATCTACGCGCTCGAGCAGCCCCCTCATGTCGTTGTCGCTGAGCTGGTGATTCTCCCTACCTCCCAGGCATAAGGTCTTCGCCAAGCAATTAGCGGATGCATCTTCGCTCGCCTCGCGGCCTCCGAAATTGCATGAACGTGATGGTCGTCGCACCGCCGTTTGGTTTAGTGTAATTGGCACAGGGTTCATCCCGTCATCAACCTTCGTCGGCCGATGCGAACAGG